>JBKJPR010000352.1:0-10383 GCA_046594275.1 Sediminibacterium sp. | reverse complement strand
CCATTGGTGATCGATGCCAGGATAAAACCGCACCATGCCCCTGCGCTGGAAAAAGACCCCGCTGTTGAAAAGAAGATAGACAGGTTGTTTGAAAAAGGCGGCAGCCTGCATGGTTTTCTATAAGAATTGCAGCATACTTTTTTTTGCGACCCTTCGTATCTTACCCCAAACCCCAAACCCCAAACCCTCTGAAATGTTAAAACTAAAATCCAACGTAAGTACTGGCCCGTTATTTCGTCTTATCTATAGGATATTCTATTTTTTAAAAATTTGAATCATGGAAAAAAATATGATTTGGATACGGAAAGCCGGTTACTTAGGGATATGTGTGATGATGATATTTTCGGCGTTGGCGCTTATCAATTCGCAAAATACCCGGATCATGTCGAAGCAAAAAATAACAACTATAGCCGGACAGCCTATTGTGATCATGGAACTGTTTACCAGCCAGGGTTGCAGCAGTTGCCCACCGGCAGATGCATTACTGGCAGAATATGCGGCATCGCATGATGAACGTATCATCCCGCTTTCCTTTCATGTGGATTACTGGAACCGTTTGGGCTGGACAGACCCTTTCAGTAAACAGGCTTACAGCGCCAGGCAGCAATGGTATAGTGAATATTTTCCAAAGCATAGTGTGTATACCCCGCAACTGGTTGTTAATGGCAAAGCTGAAACAGTAGGGAATAACCGGAATGCAGTAAAAAATCTGGTACAAAAAGAATTATCCGTTATCCCTTCCGCAAGCATATCAATTGGGGAAGTGACCATTGGTAATAATATTATGAACTTTCATTATCAAACGGCTAATTCCAATGAATATGAAGTACTCAATATTGCATTGGTTCAAAAACAGGTCACTACTAATATTAAAGCGGGTGAAAATGAAGGCATAACTATCATAAATCATAATATTGTCCGTTCTTTTATTACCCAACCGCTAAGCAATGATGGAAGCGGTTCGATTAGCCTTCCACCCGCATTCAAAGTTTCTGATTATGCGTTGGTATTGTTCATACAGAACAAAAAAGACCGGTCAGTGAAGGCAGCCCTCAGGAAGGAATTGTAAAAACATTTGTATTGGGTGAAATAATGCTTATTTCCGGGGCGAAAAATGCATAACTGCCAGGTTCAATTTTGAACACATGCCTGCCAGTATCAAAAGAAAATGTTTAATTTACAAAGAAGCGGGTCATATACATCTGAATAGCCGCTTTTCCCGTTGTATGAAATTGCTTCTTATTATCCTGTTCCTGTTGACCTTGTCATTGCAGAGTTATGGGCAATGCGGGAGTGGTGTGAGTGTTTTGAAGGAGACATTTGGCGGTAGTTTTTCTTCTGTTGATATAGGCCCGGCCCTTACTTCTGCAACTTCTTCCTATGCATATAGTGGAGTAAACAACATATCTGCCGGTGAATATGGTTTGCGAAAATATTCAGGTGGAAATAATGGCTGGGTAGAGGGCAGTGATAATACAGGGCAGGGAGGTTACATGATGATGGTGCATAGCAAAACATCCCCCGGTATTTTTTATGAAACAACTGTAAAAGGCCTTTGCCAGGCAGCGAGCCAGTTTATCTGTTTTTCGGCCGCCAGCTTAAACCAAAAAGGAACAGGACGTGATGTGATCATTAAAGTTGTGGTCACTAATGCCGCCAATAATGCGCTACTGGCAACATTCATTTCGCCTGTCCTGAAAAATAATGATTCGATCAGTTGGGAAAATTATTCTTTTTCGTATCCGTTGCCACGTGGCGTGGGTTCTGTTCATTTGAGTTTTTCTTTTGGTAGTACTACCTCTGTACCGGGTGATTTTGCTATTGATGATATAAAAATGGTAGGCGGAGGCTCAGGTGGTGGTGGCAATGCCACCAGCTCTTACCCCAATATCAATGGCCGCTACGAATATCCTGTATTTGCCTGCCTGAATGAAAGAGTAACTTTTTCCATGCCAGGCACCCCAATTGCAGGTAAGGAACTACAATGGGAGCGTATGCTGCCGGATTATACTTATGAGCCTATTCCAGGCGCTACCGGTAATATTTATATAATCAGTACCGCAACGCGCGATGATTCCCGGTTTTACAGGCTGCGCGTTGCAGATTCAGGGTATATCGGCTCTATTGCCTGTTCTTCTCCATCAAGCCCTGTTGGTTTATATGTAGATCCGGTGCCCGTGATCGAAAGTAATAGCCCTATCTGTGAAGGTACGCCGCTGGATATAGCAGTCAATGTAGGTACCTCCGTTACCTGGTCAGGACCGAATGGTTTTTCGGCAACAGGGAACAGGTTAAATATTCAGAATGCAACTACTGCCCATAGCGGAATTTATACTGCAACTGTTTTTTTCAATACGGCCTGCTTATTGACTGTTGAGGTTAAGGCTGATATTGTTGTGAATAAGAATCCGATCAAGTTCTATTTACCGGCAGATACTGTACTCTGTAAAGGAAGCAGTATGGTGCTGGATGTAAACAATCCCGGCGCCTTATACTTATGGTCAACGGGCGACAGTACGGCCGGTATAACCATTAAAAAAGAGGGCACTTACTTTGTACTCGTATATGGAGATAACAAGTGTGTAAAGAAAGGCTCTTCTACTATCCGTGTGGTAGAAAAGCCTTGGGTGTCTTTAAGAACAGATACGGTCTTATGTTATGGGGACACGTTATTGCTGCAACCCGATATAAAAGATGTACTTACTTATAAATGGTCAACCGGAGCCGCCACACCAGGTATAGCAGTTACCGAGAAAGGAAAGTATACCCTACAGGTTGCCAATAACTGTGGCAACAATTCCGCCAGTGTTAATATAGGCTTTGTGAGATGTTCGGAAAATCTGCTGGTACCTTCTGCATTCACGCCAAATAAAGACGGCCTCAATGATGTGTTCAGACCCATACAGGATGCCAGTATCAAACAATATAACCTGAATATCTATAACCGTTGGGGACAGGTCATTTTTATTTCAAATAATATGAGTAGGGGTTGGGATGGCACTGTAAACAGGATACAGCAATCCATTGGTGGTTATGTATGGGTAATAGAATATACCAGTAAGGCAGGGAAACGTTATTCCATTAGTGGGACGGTGACTTTGATCAGATAAAGACAGAAGGGAATAGAATATCGAACACCGAATGTCCTATGCTGAAGTTTTGTCTTATACTCCAGTCATTCGACCTTCGGTGTTCGATATTTTTGAAGTGTTATTGGACAGTAAATCCAACCGCTGTATTGCCCCATAACAAAGAAACCATACCTTCTTTGCTTATCGTATACGTCAATCTTTCCACCGGGTTGGTTCTTTTGCCTGGTTTTACTTTCACACGAAGAGCGTCATCAGCAGGTTTATGATCGTAGGCGCCCCATTGATTGAATGTTTTATTAAAGATAAAGGTCCATTCATTGTCACCAGCAATGGCGAATAATGCATATTTGCCTGCCGGTAAAGGTTTGCCTTCCACGGTAACTTTTTTATTTACTTCAAACACAGTGGCTTCATTTGCCCCGGCGCGCCATATCTTTCCTTTCATGGGTTCTATATTTTTTCCCATAGTACGGCCTTTCAGTGAAGGCTGGCTATAATCAATGGTGATCGTGGCCCCGGTACTTATCGTTTGTCGTACTTTTGCCGGTGGGCTGGGGCGTTTGGATTTGTCATCATCCTGTGCCTGCACAGAAATGGTACTGAACAGCAAGCCTGACAATGCTGTTAATAAAATTAATTTTTTCATAATGCGTATATATTTATCATGAAAAATAAATAAAAATCCTGTTGTGGCAGAACAAATTGGATGAGCGGCCTTATCAATTGACCACCACAAAATCAGGCCGTTTGATCAACTGGCTGATATACCGGAAACGCAGGTCTGTATTAAAAGTAACGCTCCAGTGGTTCATAGTGCCGGTGGTACGAGGGTGGTAAAAAGCTTTTAATTCCATCGTGCCAAAAACAAGATTTTCATTACGGGTTCTTATCCCACCGCCCAACGCAGTATAGATATCGCCGTTTTCAATGTAATTTCCAATAGGTTTTAGGTAAGTGATATTACCAAATATGAAAGGAGCAAAGTTGAACCCCACAAATTTCCAGGTATTATAAAAAACGGATTCGGCGTTAAGGGTCAGGCGTGTGGATGCCTTTAATTCAGGATTATTCAATTGAGGGATGCCATAATCGCTGGATAACCGCAAAGGTTCGTTCAGATAGGTATTGAAGAGCTGTGTAATACTCCCGCTCAGGAAATGGCGTAAGTACCAGTTGCCGCGTCCGAGTTTCTGCAGTTTGGTAAAATATTCAAGACCAGTCAGGAAACTTATATCTTCCAGGCGATTCACGTTATCGTTATAATACATGCCCAACCGGATGGTATAATTCAGGTAATCTTTCTGGTTAGAGAAATAATTCCGCTGGTAGTCAAATCCCAGGTAAGGCCTTGAAATATTACTACGGTTGCTCCATCCACCAATCACTGATAAACTGAAACCTTCCGGCACATCCTCGTTACGGCCAAATCCATACAGGAAATTGGTATGGTAATAATCCTGTTCAAAAATGGTGAATGCACCCAATACGCTGATAAGGTCTGAATAATCTATTTTATAGGTTCCTTTATACAGGTCGGGTACATCAGAAAAAATCCTGTGTATGCCGCGAATAGAAACAAGTCGCCTGAACCTCGACTTAAAATTCTCCTGTAACTGTTTTTTTGCACCGATATTATGTCCTATCCATCCATCAAACAAGCGGTAATTATATTTAAAATCTGAATTATACAGCGAATCAGGCAGGTAGGCATTTCGTGTACCATGCGAAGCGACCTCGAAAGCGCCAGTCCATGAATGATATGGGCTTACCAGGGGAAGTTCACCCATTATATAGATGGCTTTTTCTTCCCGCCGTCCGCTGTTATACGCAGGCGCCTGGCTAAGGTAACCCGCAGCCAGGTTAAGGAAACTTCCCCGGAGATTCCTTTTCAGGAATGCCACACCCAAACTATAACCCGGCTTCCGGTCAACATCAAAAAAATTCTGTAACTGCAAACGGTTTCCGCTCCCAAAGAGGTTATCATCATTCACTTCAAAACTTACATTTTTGGAAGAGCCGGCATCCATGCTGCCGCCGATAGGGAACACATCTTTACATATTACCGTTACATCAACAGAGTCAGTACCTGCCTGCTTCACCATGATCCGGGCATCCTGTAGGTAGGTAAGATCCCGTAAAAATCTTTCATTGTCGGCGAGCAGTGACGGATAGAGTGTATCACCGACTGTAAAAAATAGATTATTCAAAATAACCCTTTCCCGCGTCCGGGTATGTAAGGCATCACCAATATTTGTAAAAATGTTTTTTACCTGTTTCAGAGTATCATTCACGGATTTGGTAAAACCAATTTTTTCAATGTATATATACCGGATAATCTTTCCTTTGAAAGGAGCAAAAACGGATTCGTTCTTTACTGCGGCTTCTATCGGGTCGGGATTGTTTACGGATACACTCTTCCCGATCTTACCCAGCAAACCTTTTTTATGGGCCAGGAAAAAAACTGTGTCTTCCGTTGACTTGACCTGCGCTGATATTTTTTCGATCCCCACACATATCAACAACAGCCATACTATTTTTTTATTGATATGTAACAACAGCAGTGGCATCATACATCCTCGAAGAGTTATTTTAGCGATGCTTTGAAGGTAGTTAATCAAAATCTAAACCCCTGTTAGTGTTTGGTTAAGCAGGTACAAATCTTGTTCCAGCCTCAGAAAAGATTCTTTTCCATTACCATAAATTCCAGTGGCTGCCGGGGTTGACCGAACGACTGGTTGGTGGGGAAGGGTTGTGTTTCGCCGGTTGGGTGGTAACCATGCCTTACATACCAGTCAATAAGTTCTTTGCGGACAGATATTACTGTCATGGTTATCCCATTACATCCTGTTTGTTTTGCATGATTTTCTGCTGCGGACAGTAATTGTTTTCCGATGCCTTTTGCCTGGAGTTCAGGTGCAACGGTTAGCATACCCAGATATAGTTTGGCTTGTCTTTTCTGCAAGTACACACAACCAGCAAGATGCCCATTTTCATCACTCCATTTTAAAATAACTGAATGGGTATCTGCCATTATTTTGATTAACGTGGTTTCGTCTGTGCGTATACCATCCAGCAGTCCGGCTTCCGTGGTCCAGCCTTTTTTAGAACTGTCGCCCCGATATGCGCTGTTAACAAGGGCCGAAAGTGCGGGTGCATCCAGAGTTGTGGCAAGGGTGATCTGTATAAATGGCGCCATTGGTATTAAAATTATTTCAAAATATTCAAAACCGGTGTCATCTTAAACGTAAAATGTCGTACAATTTTGAATGATGAGTAGTGAATAGTCAATAATGAATGTGCAATAAAACCGCATCACTCACATCACTATTCAAGACAGAAGGTTATTTATATCGGATACAACAAGGCCCTGCTTAGACAAGCAAGGCCTTTTTACTATCAATTGTTCTACTATCAAAAACCTGGATCGGGGGGTGTATTGGTATTGCCATCCCTTTCCCTGAAAGGATAAGGGAAAAAATTACGTTTGCGTTCTGTGAGGGGCCTGGCAAACCTTCTCATATCTTCTATCTTCTGTCCACTCATGAATAATTCTATACACCGGTTACGATAAATCTCTGTGAGCAAGGATGGAGCATCTGCGGGGCCGCTATAGGCAGGTAATTGGGCGCCAACACCGAAGGGGTCGGCAGCAGGTGCCTGTGTTAATATGCCATCTATCAATGCGTTTGCATCCGCTAATGCGGTAGGACTAAGGCTTGTTTGTCGTACCAGGCATTCTGCCCTGATCAAACGTATCTCATCGGGCAGGTACAAAGGAATGGCTGTGGTAGCTGTGGCGCCAAACCCATTGATTCTGAACCGGGGGGCAATCGTAGGATTTATGGTTGTATAAAACTGAACACGTTTATCATTGGGATCTGGCCTCAATCCAACAGGCAATCCTAATGTTGAATCAATAGGTGAGAATACATTATTGGTCGAAGTTGCGGTTTCAAAAATCGGGTTCAGGCTGGAAGCATCATAATTGAATGTGCTTTTTACTGTCAGATCAACCAACCCAGCCGCTGCGTATGACTGTGTATAGTTGCCGGCAAACAGTGCATATCTTGCCTTGAGCGCCTGTAACGTATTTGGGATATTAATGCCTGCGGGAATATTAGCTGCAAAAGAACCGCTGATTGGATTGGAAGCAATGGCACTCAATGCAAGGTCTATGGCCGCTATGGCACGGTTGTACCCAACGTTGCGGTCAATAAAGTTGACCGGGGCAGTAACACTGCCGGTAGTGTCCGGGATCTTTTCCCAGTACATTGAGAGATTGCCAAGCGATAGGGCTTTAAAAATAGTAGCATACCCAATCAAGCCACTGGCATACCCTTTATCGCCCAGATTTTGTGAGGCCTGTATCACCCTGTTCGCATCATAGATGATTTTATTGGCGGTAGTCCAGATACCGGCAACGATGGTATTGGTCCCGTCCACGTTTACGCCGCCCCGGTTCAATTGGTCTTCTGATAAATTACCACTGTTGATCAGGAATAATTCATTGGTAATAAAACCGGTGGCTGTGGTATTGTTGTACACGATCCCGGCCCTTGTTAATGAATAATTCCTTTGCAGCCCGATAGCTACACCAGTGATGCCGCGGGCGGAACTGAATACCTGCTCCTCCGGGGCTGCATTTGGATTGGAATAATCTTTCTTACAACTTACAAATGCAACCACCATTGTGGCGATGCTGATCTGAAAGATTGTGGTTATAATATTTTTTTTCATAATGATGTTATTTAGAAGATTAGAATTTAGCCTGAATACCAAAACTGAATGTTTTTGGAATAGGCACTGCTCCAAAATCAATCCCGCGTAATAAAGTGCTTTGGCCACCTGCATTTACTTCAGGGTCATATCCTTTGTAATTATCCCAGCTTTTCAGGTTACGGCCGGTGAAACTTACGGTAAGGTCCCTGAAACCTTTTATGGTACCGAGATTATAACTTAACGACAGTTCGCGCAACTTCGTAAAAGAACCATCATCAATGCGCCATTGCTCAATGGCATATTGATTAATTATATAGCCTCTTGGTAATTGCCCCCTCTGTTCTGCTTCGGCTACCGTGCCATTGCCCACTCCCTGGCGTGTACGGAAATCAGCATTGAATACTTCTAATCCTTTTACTGCATCTATCTGAATGCGAAGGCTGAACTTTTTATAAGTCACCTCATTTACTAAACTGGTAGTATATTTTGGATTGGGGTTGCCAATGATCTTACGAAGTGTTGTACCGGCTGGTAAACCTGTCGTAGCATCCCTTACCGGTGTACCTACCAACGGGCTAACCTGTGTACCTCTTTCGATCTGTGTAAATCCGTTTGAACTTTTGAACAGGTTACCAGCCGCATCAGTGGCAAAATACGTTCCGTAGAAAATCCCAATCGGGTAGCCTTCTAAAATGGCCACCGGTGCACCGCCGTTTGTGCTGAACAAGGTTAGTGCCTGCCCAATATTTAGGGCCTTGTTCCTGTTATGGTTATAGATGCCCGTGATGGTCCAGCTCAAATCTTTGTTTTGTACGGGTATAGCAGACAATACTATTTCGTAACCCTTGTTTTCTAACGAGCCGAAATTATCCAGCAGGCTGCTGAATCCGGTAGTAGGTGCAATCTGCCTGTTAATCAATAATGAACTTACCTGCTTATTATAAATATTAACAGTAAGATTCACCCTGCTATTTAAGAAAGCGAGATCAGCGCCAAACTCTGTTTCATTCTGTCTCTCGGGCGACACATTGCTGTTGGCTAAAACACTGCTTGAGTTTAATGAGGTCCTTCCCACAAAAGAATTGGAACTGTACGTATTGAACCTTGAATAAGCGCCAATACCTGTCAGGTTACCACTTTGTCCATACGCCACACGGAATTTTGCCAGATCCCACCATTTGCTAACTCCCAGGTTCTCCCAGAACTTTGTAGAAGACAATATATAACTGGCGCTTGCTTTGTAATAGGTTTGGTTACGCTGGTCCTTGCCAAAAACAGATGATCCATCCACTCTTACCGCCCCTGTTACAAAAAAATTATTTTTATACTTGAAATTCTGCTGGATAAAAGTACCTGATACAGATAATTCGCTTCTGTCATCTGTTCCGGGTATGATGGTACTGGCGCCATTTACAGTTTGTACGAATGGAGCGAGGCCTCTTCCCTGACTTAGTATATAATTATTTTTTTCATATTGCTGTGAATATCCAACCTGTGTGGTTGAACTCAGGTCATTGGTGATCCTGGCGCTATAGGTAGCGCTGATATCATGATTGACAGCAAAAAAAGTATTGGATGCGGCGCTCGCATAACCATTGCGCGTTGGATCTAGCGCTGGGCCACCCCCAAAAAAACCGTCACTCACATTATACGCATAAGGAGGCATGTACGTGGTACCTAACTGTGAATAGTTATCAATTCCCATTGTATAATCTACCACAAGATTAGCCATAGGCCGCAATTTCAATCCCAGGTTAGCTAATACACGGCTGGTCGTATTTTTCTGTTTAAAATCCTCAATCACAGATACAGGATTTACACGCCCTCTTTCACCCACTACCTGGATATTGTCATTAGCGTCCCGTGCCCGTATATTGTGGAAATTACCAATAATGGTAACTGAGTTCATAGGCGAAAAGAAAGAATTGCCATCAGGCTTTTCATTTGCTGAGCTATTGATATAATTGAGCCCCATCGTAAAACTTGCCCATTTGGTTAGTACCTGGTCAATATTGGTTCTGAAACTATACCGCTGGTAATCGGTGTTCTTAACAATACCCTGGTTCTTGAAATAAGAACCCGATACAAAATATTTCGTTTTGTCTGTCCCACCGCTGATAGATATGTTATTGTCTGTACCTGATGCATTACGGAAAATATAGTCCTGGTAATCATACCGGCTCACACCAGTTGTATTGATCAAAGCGGGTGTGAGTATATCCTGTGTCTGTGCACCCACGCCATCAGTAGGCCCGCCAAATTTGGTTGGGGATTGATTCACCGTTAGTTTTTTCCGTAAACTGCTGGTCAGGTAACTGGTTGAAAAACTTACTTGTGGGGCGCCGCTTTTTCCACGCTTGGTGAAGATCTGTACCACACCTGCATTGGCACGGCTGCCATAAATAGCGGCGGCGGCGGCGCCATTTAATACCTCCACTCTTTCGATATCGGCGGGGTTAATATCTGTCATCCGGTTTTGGCCTACAACGCCAACAAAGTTCTGTCCGTCATAGCCACCTTGTGTATTGGTAACACGGTTGGTGGCATTATTAACGATAACCCCATCCACAAT
>JBKJPR010000263.1:0-3074 GCA_046594275.1 Sediminibacterium sp. | reverse complement strand
TGAATGGATCAACCAGCGTTTAATGGACGGCTATAAGTTGCTCAAAAAACATGGTGTAAAAACGACTACTGAACTTCTTGGGATACAGTCGGGCCTCGAACAGAAATTACAGGCAGTACTCGACATGGATGAAACCATTACCGCGAAAGAAAAACAGGTAACCCAATTCTTTAGCGAAGCGAATGCACTTGCTGCCACTATATCAAAAGCCCGGCAGAAGCAAATAAGGCCCTTTGAAGAAAAAGTGAATGCGTTACTGGTACAGGTAGGCATGCCTAATGCCCGTTTAAAAGTGGAACTGAAAGAAACTACCCTCAATGGTTTTGGAAAAGATACTATTGATTTCTTATTCGATGCCAACCTCCCGGCCGGGCAGGCGGGCAAGAGCAACCGCTTCGAACCTATCCGCAAAGTGGCCAGTGGCGGGGAACTTAGCCGTTTGATGCTATGTATCAAATCGCTGGTGGCACAATCCATTGACCTGCCTACGATGATATTTGATGAGATAGATACGGGGATCTCAGGTGAAGCTGCAAAACAGGTGGGGCTTATCATGAAGGGGCTGGCCGACAAACGCCAGATCATCTGCATCACGCACCAGCCACAGATAGCAGGTAAGGCCAATGCGCATTTCTTTGTGTATAAAGAGATCAGGAACGATGCAGTAAAAACCAATATCCGCTTACTGAATGAGAACGAACGCATCACCGCCATCGCCCGCATGCTCAGTGGCGAAAAACCAACAGCGGCAGCATTGGAAAATGCACGTGAAATGGTGATGAACTGATCACGGATCTATATGATTGTATGTATGATATGACCTTACAAGAGTAGCGGGCAAGATATGTATGGTAAGCTTAGTTCTTTGTGTCTCTTTGAAGCTGTTTAAAAATGGAATTTTCATTTAGCAGTTGGTCCGGCGACTATCGGTCTTTGGAAGATGTAATGAGTAATTACTGATTTGCCTGTTTTGTATTGCCGCGTCCTTTAGGGCGTGGAATGAAATGCCCCCCTTTATTATAGCCGGGACTTCAGTCCCGAGTGGTTTTGGGATGAGAACATATCATGAAATAAATCAACAGACCCGGCGCTAAAGCGCCAATATAGGAATAACTGTAGTCTTATCCCCACGCCCAAAAAGGGCGCGGCAAAAAATATTTGAGGAAATTCTTCAGAATACCCAAAGGCAGGCGACTAACCAATTTTTAATACGTTATTTGTATAATCATTTTTAAACAGTTTTTTAGTGCCGTTGTCACTTTGTGGTTCAATGATAACCACAAAAACCCTAAAGCCCGAAGAAACACCAAGAGAGTAAGAGGATTAATGAATATTCAATACTTTTACCCTCACTAACCATTCTTAAACTAACGAAGATAATGTCATACAATTTATTAAAAGGAAAACGGGGTATCATCACCGGGGCACTGGACCAGAACTCGATAGCGTGGAAAGTAGCTGAAAAAGCACATGAAGAAGGCGCCACATTTGTGTTGACCAATGCCCCTATTGCCATGCGCATGGGAGAGATCAACAAGCTGGCTGAACAAACCGGAGCAAAGATTATACCCGCCGATGCTACTAACGTGGAAGAATTAACCACACTCTTTACCCAATCGCAGGAAATACTGGGTGGAAAAATAGATTTTGTGCTGCATTCCATCGGTATGAGCGTGAACATCCGCAAAAAGATCCCGTATACCGAACTGAACTATGATTATTTTCAGAAAGGCATTGATGTATCGGCCCTGTCTTTTCATAAAATGTTGGCAGTGGCTAAGAAACTCGATGCCATTAATGAGTGGGGAAGCGTAGTGGCCCTCACTTATATGGCAGCACAGCGTACCTATCCTTTTTATACAGATATGGCCGATATCAAAGCTATGCTGGAATCCATTGCACGCAGTTTTGGCTATCATTATGGCATAGAGAAAAAAGTGCGTATCAACACCGTTTCACAATCACCTACCAAGACAACCGCCGGTACAGGCATCAAAGGGTTCAGCGATTTTTTTGATTATGCAGATTCGATCGCTCCCCTCGGTAATGCCACAGCAGAAGATTGCGCCAATTACTGCATCACTTTATTTTCAGACCTGACCCGTATGGTTACCATGCAGAATCTTTTACATGATGGTGGGTATTCTACAACAGGTGTGAGTGATAAGGTATTACAGAAACTCGGGATCTCAGAATAATCACAGATCTGTATGATTTTTAGATATGATTAATAGGTTGGTTGATTACAATTCCGGTATCAACCATAATGCAACGCATAGTTCAAATCATATCAATTATTCAATTAAATCCTTTTAATCAGAGCGTATGACAGTTTTATTAACGATACCACCCAACATGGTTGAATACATCGGTTACTTCGGCTCCTTTTTAACCTCCATTACTTTTATACCGCAGGTATATAAATCCTGGCAATCAAAAAGTGTGGGCGACCTCAGTATCTGGATGGTCCTCATCGTGGTAACCAGTACCATTGTCTGGCTCACCTATGCCTTCGCCATTCATAGTGGTCCGGTGATAGTAGCTAACACTGTAGTATTATTACTGACATTAGTACTACTCTATTTCAAACTGAGTTTTAAGAAACAATAAAAAATGTTGTATAAAGAAAAGAAAGTATAAGGGAGTGACACCCTTCCGAATGGATTAATCCAGGCGGGCAACAACCGCCCAATAGCTATTCAATAGTTTGCTAACAAGAAAGCCATTCAAACAAATGAATGGCTTTCTTATTAGCAAACTATATTAACTCCCCCTTCAGAGGGCCGGGGGGTTAGTATTCATCCTCATTAAACATAAAATCCTCCTGGCTCGGGTAATCCGGCCAGATATCCTCGATGCTCTCGTACACTTCTCCCTCATCTTCCAGTTCCTGGAGGTTTTCAACCACTTCAAGTGGCGCCCCGCTGCGGATTGAATAATCAATCAGTTCATCCTTTGATGCGGGCCAGGGAGCTTCTTCCAGGTAACTTGCTAACTCTAAAGTCCAGAACATATTTTACCTTTTAATTTTTTGCAAATGTAGCCGTATAAACGAAACCACCAAACGCGAGTTT
>JBKJPR010000086.1:0-6623 GCA_046594275.1 Sediminibacterium sp. | reverse complement strand
CGAGTTGAAGAATACGATCAATACCATGGTGGATCAGTTGAACTCATTCGGATCGGAGGTAACGAGGGTTGCCCGTGAGGTAGGTTCAGAAGGTAAACTCGGCGGACAGGCCGACGTGCCTGGTGTGGGCGGTACCTGGAAAGACTTAACCGATTCTGTAAATAAGATGGCATCTAACCTTACCTCGCAGGTACGGAATATTGCCGAGGTAACTACTGCCGTGGCAACAGGTGACCTGTCGCGTAAAATTGATGTGGATGTAAAAGGTGAGATACTCGAGTTGAAAAATACGATCAACACGATGGTGGACCAGTTACGGGGCTTTGCATCAGAGGTAACCCGTGTGGCACGGGAGGTGGGTTCAGAAGGTAAACTGGGTGGACAGGCCGCTGTGGAAGGCGTAGGCGGTGTATGGAAAGACTTAACGGATTCAGTGAACGGTATGGCCAGTAACCTTACAGGCCAGGTACGTAATATTGCCGAGGTAACAACGGCGGTGGCTAAAGGCGACTTATCCAGAAAAATTACAGTGGACGTAAGGGGTGAGATCCTTGAGTTGAAAAATACAATCAACACAATGGTGGATCAGTTGAACTCATTCGGATCGGAGGTAACCAGGGTTGCCCGTGAAGTGGGTTCGGAAGGAAAACTCGGCGGACAGGCAGACGTACCGGGCGTAGGTGGTACCTGGAAAGACTTAACAGATTCCGTAAATAAAATGGCATCCAACCTTACCTCTCAGGTAAGAAATATTGCCGAGGTGACTACAGCGGTGGCGAATGGCGACCTGTCGAGGAAGATTGGTGTGGATGTAAAAGGTGAGATCCTCGAGTTGAAAAATACGATCAATACCATGGTGGACCAGTTACGCGGTTTTGCATCGGAAGTAACCCGTGTGGCCCGTGAAGTGGGTACAGAAGGGAAACTGGGCGGACAGGCGAATGTACCCGGTGTAGCAGGTACCTGGAAAGATTTAACTGACTCAGTAAATCAGATGGCGGGTAACCTTACCGCACAGGTTCGTAATATCGCCGATGTGGCCATTGCGGTGGCGAATGGCGATATGTCGAAAAAGATCACGGTTGACGTACGTGGAGAGATCCTGCAATTAAAAGAAACGCTGAACACTATGGTGGATCAGTTACGCGCCTTCGCATCGGAAGTAACACGTGTGGCACGGGAAGTGGGTACGGATGGTAAACTGGGTGGACAGGCCTTCGTACCAGGTGTGGCGGGTACTTGGAAGGATTTGACCGACTCCGTAAACCAGATGACAGGTAACCTTACCGCACAGGTTCGTAATATAGCCGAAGTAACAAAAGCGGTGGCGAGTGGTGACCTTTCTAAAACGGTGGCCATTGACGTAAAAGGTGAGATCCTTGATTTGAAAAATACCATCAATACCATGGTGGAGCAGTTGAACTCATTCGCCTTTGAGGTAACACGTGTGGCACGTGAAGTGGGTACGGAAGGAAAACTGGGCGGACAGGCAGAGGTAAGAGGCGTGGGTGGCACCTGGAAGGATCTGACCGACTCAGTAAACATGATGGCATCCAATCTTACCAATCAGGTGCGTGGTATTGCGAAGGTGGTAACGGCAGTAGCCACGGGTAATCTTAAACAAAAACTGGCCATCGTTTCACGTGGTGAGGTGGCGCAGTTGATTGATACTATCAATGAGATGATCGATACCCTGGCTTTGTTTGCCGACCAGGTAACAACTGTGGCACGTGAAGTGGGTGTGGATGGAAAACTTGGGGGACAGGCATCGGTACCGGGCGCATCAGGTATCTGGAAGAACCTGACAGAGAACGTAAACCAGTTGGCACAAAATCTTACAACGCAGGTACGTTCAATCTCTGAAGTGGCTTCGGCGGTAACCAAGGGTGATCTTACCCGAATGATACGTGTGGAAGCAAAAGGAGAAGTGGAAGCATTGAAAGATACCATTAACCAGATGATCGCCAACCTGAAAGAGACTACACTCCGTAACCAGGAGCAGGACTGGTTAAAATCCAACCTGGCCAAATTTACCCAGATGCTGCAGGGACAGAAAGACCTGAAAACAGTAACCCAGCGTATCCTCTCCGAGCTGGCACAGGTGGTGGTTGCGCACTATGGCGCTTTCTATATCCTGAACCAGGATGAAGAAACACAGGTAACCAAACTGAATTTATATTCTGCCTATGGCTACCGTACAGAAAAAAATATACCGACAGATTTTGCCATAGGCGAAGGCCTCGTGGGCCAGGTAGCTTTCGAAAAAGAAAGGATCATTCTCTCCAATATACCAGGCAATTATATCAAGATCAATTCAGGTTTAGGCAGGTCAAAACCGGCCAACCTGATCATTATGCCGGTATTGTTTGAAAACAAAGTAAAAGCCGTAATTGAACTGGCATCCCTTGATATCTTCAGTGAAACACACCTTGACTTTTTGGAACAGCTAACAGAAAGTATTGGTATCGTATTGAACACGATTGAAGCGAATACACGTACGGAAGAACTGCTTGCCCAGTCACAGTCACTGGCGGGCGAATTGAAAATACAGCAGGAAGAGTTGAGCCGTACCAATGATGAATTGCAGGATAAAGCCCTGCTGCTGGTAAAACAGAAGAACGAAGTGGAAGAAAAGAACAGGGAGGTGGAAGATGCAAGAAAATCGCTGGAAGAAAAAGCAGAACAGCTTACACTTACTTCCAAGTATAAATCTGAGTTCCTGGCTAATATGTCGCATGAGTTGAGAACACCGCTGAACAGTTTGCTGATTCTTGCGCAACAGTTATATGAGAATGCAGAAGGGAACCTGACTGATAAACAGATCCGTTACGCCAAAACGATCCACTCATGTGGCGATGACCTTATCCAGTTGATCAATGATATCCTGGATCTGTCAAAGATCGAATCAGGATTCATTACCGCGAACATCTCCCCTGTCCGCTTTGCAGAGATCGCATCTTTTGTGGAAACCACATTCAAACCCATATCAGAAGCAAGGCACCTGCGTTTCACTATTGATACAGATAGCCATCTTCCTTCCCTTATGGAAACAGATTTGCAGCGTTTGAACCAGATACTGAAAAACCTGTTGTCCAATGCCTTTAAATTCACAGAAAAAGGAGAAGTTAAACTCAGTATCTACGAAGCAACAAAAAACTGGAAAATAAGTAATCCCAGTCTTGATAATGCAAAAAAAGTGGTTGCTTTCGCTATCAGCGATACAGGTATTGGTATACCGCAGGAAAAACAGAATATCATATTCGAAGCCTTCCAGCAGGCAGAAGGATCTACCAGCCGTAAGTATGGGGGAACCGGTTTGGGATTATCTATCAGCCGCGGCCTGGCCGAACTTTTAGGTGGCACTATCGAACTGGAAAGCAATTCATCGCAGGGTAGCACCTTTACACTCTTCCTGCCGGTAAATAATATAGCCAGCGTGATAAGCAAAGAAACAGCACAGAGCTTAGGCGCTTACCAATTAGGACCTGATTCAACCGAAATAGATTCTTTGATCCATTCTATCCGTGTTACCAATGAAGGGACGGAGACCAAGAACCTGAACATTATCAATGAAATGATCAATGATACAGGTGACGACAGAACCAATATAATGGCGTCTGACAAAGTCATCCTTGTAGTGGAAGATGATCTCCGTTTCGGAAAAATAGTTATTGACAAAGCACATGAATTTGGGTTGAAAGCGATTGTGGCAGTCAGTTACATAGAAGTATTTGATTTTATAAACCGCTTTAACCCAATAGCCATTACGCTGGATGTGAAGTTACCTGATACCAGTGGATGGAAAGTACTTGATCTGCTCAGGAACGACCTTAATTACCGGCATATGCCTATACACCTGATTTCAGGTGAGGAGAATAGACATCTTGCTTTGAAACGCGGCGCCAGGAGCTTCCTGCTAAAGCCGCTTGCCAATGATGCACTCAATGAATTATTTGAAGATATTGTTTCCTTCAGTAATAAAAATATCCGGAAAATTTTGGTGGTGGAAGACAATGAACTTGAATCCTCACAGATTGCTAAAATACTGGAAAGTGAAACAATAGAAGTGACCATTGCATCAACCGGCAAGAAAGCGCTCAAGCAGATAACCAACAAAGATTTTGACTGTATCATCCTGGATTATACATTACCCGATATATCCGGTACAGACCTGATGGGCCAGGTTGGAGAAGTAAAGAAAAAACTAACACCGGTGATCGTGTATTCAGCAAAAGATTTTAGTCCCTCAGAACTTAGCCTTTTGACCCGTACATCTAATACCATACTTTTAAAAGGCGTGAATTCGCTTGAACACTTACTGGAAGAAACGGTGCTGCACCTGCATTTGCCTCATAAAGAACTGGCTCCTGACAAGCGCAGGGTAATTGAGAACATACGGATGAAAGAAGATATATTGACCGGCAAAAATATTTTGGTGGTGGATGATGATGTACGTAACATGTTTGCTTTAACCACGGTATTCGAAAGGTATAATATAAATGTAACCACGGCAGAGAGCGGTAAAGAAGCCATCAACATCATTAACGATGAAAAAGCGAAGATAGATATGGTATTGATGGATATTATGATGCCGGAAATGGATGGTTATGAAACCACTCAGAAAATAAGGCGTGAGCATAAGAACAGTACATTGCCTATCATTGCCGTTACAGCCAAGGCTATGAAAGGCGACCGCCAGAAATGTATTGATGCCGGCGCTTCCGATTATATTACCAAACCCTTAAAAATTGACCAACTCCTTTCTTTGATGCGTGTTTGGTTCTATAAATAAATAAACAATGCAGCAGAAAATTCTTTTGGTAGATGATCGGGAGGATAATTTATTTTCACTGGAAACTATTTTGGAATCCGATGGTTATCAATTTGTCAAAGCAAATTCCGGCAGGCAGGCCTTAAAGGTTCTCCTGACTGAATTTGATTTTGCCCTGATACTGATGGATGTGAAAATGCCTAACCTCAACGGTTTTGAAACCGCTGCATTGATCTATGAGCGGGAAAAACTAAAACACATTCCGATCATTTTTATCACTGCCAATAATTACGGCGAAGAAAACATATTTAAAGGTTACCGGTCAGGGGCTGTAGACTACATCTTTAAACCCATCAACCCCGAATTGCTGAGGGCTAAAGTATCTGTTTATATAGAATTATATAAAAAAAATCACCAGCTTTTACTCCAGGAAGAAAAATTAAAGTCAATCAATAAAAATCTGGAAAACGAGATCAAGGAGCGTAAGCATTCGGAAGAAAAGATCATTGAGCTGAACAGACAGTTATTAAATAACATAGAGAGCCTAGAAACTGCTAACAAGGAACTTGACAGGTTTGCTTTCATGGCATCGCATGATATGCAGGAACCATTACGCAAGATCCGAACATTCACTGATCTTTTGTCCATCAAACACAAAGAACAGATCGACAATGACGGGATGGCAAAAATAAAGATCATCCAGAAAGCCGCTGAAAGGATGCAGGAACTGATCAAGGATATCCTTACTTTTTCTAAAGTATCCAATGAAAATGAACCTTTTGTAAAAACAGACCTAAATGTTCTGGTGCGGGAAGTAGTGGAAGAACTCGATGCCCAGCTACAGTCAAAAGAAGCACAGATCAATATTGGCATATTTCCTGTCATCTATGCAAACCCGGCTCTCATCAAATCGCTTTTCCTGAACTTGATAGGTAATGCTCTCAAATACAGCAAGCCCGATGTGCCGCCTGTTATTGAAGTGTATTGCGATGATGTTCCTGCAGACCAGCAGGTATTACTAGAAAAAGGGAAGAACAAGTATTACCGGATCTTTGTAAAGGATAATGGTATCGGGTTCGATCAGAAATATGCTGAACAGATATTTGATATGTTCAAACGACTGCATGTACATACTGAATACGAAGGAACAGGTATTGGCCTGGCGCTCTGTAAACAGATCATGGAAAAACACAATGGTTATATAAGCGCTGTAAGCACTGCAAATGAAGGCGCCACCTTTATTATCTCCCTGCCCATAAAACAGGAAAGCGGAGTTGTGCTGGATAAAGCGGTGCATTAGGGAACAGACGAATATCGAACAAAGAACATCGAATGTCGAAGTATTTTTGACTTCATGATTCGGTGTTCCTTGTTCGATATTCGATATTCCCATTCCTTTTTACAAAATTATCTCCCCCGACCTGTGATTATTCCTCCCTTCCTGCGAATAATAGATAGAAAGAACTTTTAGCCAAATGGATACCCTAACTGCCCGGGAAGAATTTTTACGCCTGATACTCTATAATAAGGGAATCATCATCAAAATATGTAATTCTTACTGCCCGGATAAGAATGAGCGGGAGGACCTGGCACAGGAGATCATCTATCAGCTATGGAAATCCGGTAAAACCTTTGACGCAGGTTATAGTTTCACTACCTGGATGTACCGTATCGCCTTGAATGTAGCGATCTCGCATTACCGCAAGGGAAAGCGCGCGGGGCAGTTGATCAGTTTCCCTGAAAAAGCCATAGATATTGCAGATAAAAGAGATAGTGGGGATGAAATGGAAGAACAGGCCCGCCTTTTACAGCAGTTTATCCAGGAACTGAAAGAGCTGGACAGGGCTTTGAT
>JBKJPR010000436.1:0-4434 GCA_046594275.1 Sediminibacterium sp. | reverse complement strand
ATTGAGAACGTGGCTATCCTGAAAGGTGGCCAGGCGGCTACTTTGTACGGCTCAGCCGGTATCAATGGTGCGATCGTTATAACCACAAAAAAAGGTACTAAAGGCAAATTAAAGGTAGGTTTTTCCAATTCTACCAATTTAGACCAGATCAGCTTTTTACCTAAGTTCCAGGATCAATATGGTAATGGTTCACACTATGCCACTTCTTTCGGCCAGGCAGGTTACAAAACCAATTACCTGGACCGCATGAAAGACAACTGGCGCCCTTTTGAGAACCAGCAATATGGTGATGCATTTGACGGGTTACCAAGAATTGTGGGCCGCCAATTGGAAGACGGTAGTAAGTATATTATTCCGTATGCTCCTGTACCAAATGCACGGCGTAAATCATTTGATATTGGGGTATCTACCAATAACCAGGTAAATTTCCAGGGTGGTGATGAAACCAGTTCCTTCTACATGTCTGTTGAGAACAATAAGATCAACGGTATCGTACCCGGCGATAAAAGCGAGCGCACTGGTGTAAGGCTTTCTTCAACAAAAGAATTGGGTAAATTAACCGTTGGGTTCACTGCTTCGTATACACAGGCCGCTTATGACAGAACCACTTCTGATTTTTATAACGACCTGATAAATACCCCCGCCAATGTTCCTATACATGAATTAAGGGACTGGCAGACTAATAAATTTGCCAACCCTAATGGTTATTTTAATGATTATTTTAATAATCCCAACTTTAATAAAGACAATAACCGTCAGAAATACCAGGATGCGAATATCCAGGGTAATTTCGACGTGAACTACAAAGCTTTTTCCTGGTTGAATGTATATAACCGGTTAGGTATCATGAACAACTCGCGTATCAGTAAAGCCACAACCGGTAAATTCCTGTATACAGACTATGCCAAGAATACCGCTTTTGTTCCTGCGCCATGGGCTTACGCCAATGATTATGATGGTATTGACAGGGCCGGAACAGATATCTTAGGTGGTGTTTCTGATTTTTCCAACACTGAGAATGTACTCAATAATGAGTTTCAGTTACAGATGAAAAAAGACTTCGGCCAGTTCTCCAATCAATTGATCTTAGGCTTCAGTATTTACCAGCGTAAAACAAAGTTTATCTCTGTTAGCTCCAGTTCCGTTGTGGTTCCGGATGTGTACAACGTATCTAACAGGCAGGGTGAATTAGGTGGTGGTGAATCTAACACCTTAGAGCGTAAGTATGGTTATTATGCTGACCTTACAACAGGATACAAAGGCTGGTTAATCCTGAACGGAACCTTCCGTTATGATGCAACCTCCAGGTTCTTCAAAGCCGACAGAGCTACCAGTTCTTACTCTTACCCTTACTACGGTGCGGCCCTTTCATTCATAGCAACAGATGCGATCCCTTCTTTAAAAAGCAGGACCATTAACTACGTAAAATTGCGGGCTAACATAAACAGGAATGGTAACGATAATATTCCTTTATACGGCCTGGATCTTACCTATCCCAATGGCGGCGGTTTTCCATTTGGTAACATCGTTGGTTTAACAGTGGGTAATATCCTGCCTGATGCCAATCTGAAACCTGAGTTTGTTACTTCTTACGAAGCAGGTGGTGAATTTCAATTGTTCAACAACCGTGTAAACCTCGACCTGACTGCTTATACACAAACATCAAAAGGCCAGGTGATCACTGTTAAAATACCGAATACTACCGGTTTCTCTAACCTGCTCATCAATGTGGGCGAAGCAAAAAACTGGGGTTATGAAGCTGATCTGAAATTGCAGGTTCTGCGTGCCCGTTCTTTGAAATGGGATCTGAATTTCCGTTATTCATATAATGATAACAAGGTGATTGATCTGTATCCCGGAGTAGACCAATTTGTAACGGGTGGTTACAGTTACGCAAATACCAATGTGATCAAAGGGGAGCGTTTCCCATTACTGAAGTCTGATGGATATAACTATGCTGCGGATGGATCAGGGAGAAGACTTGTGAATAGCGCCAGCGGGTATCCGACAAGAAATACTGTATTAGAGAACAGGGGGAGCACTTTACCCAAGCATATTGTAGGGTTTGGTTCTAAAGTGACTTACCATGACTTGTCTTTCACGTTTAACTTTGAATACCGCGGGGGTAACGTAATTTACAGTGATTTGGGAAGACAAATGACATTTACCGGGTCTGGTGCCTGGACTTCTAACCGTGCCCCACACATATTTCCTAACTCGGCCTATATTGATGCAGCCGGTAAGATCGTAGACAACAATGTAAATGTACGTGAGCCGGAATATGGCTTATGGGTTGATAACTACCGGAGAATCTCTGAGAATTTTGTAACACCGGGTTGGTTCATTAAACTGAGAGATGTGAGTCTGGCATATAATTTGCCTACTACCCTGATTCAAAAAACTAAAATTTTCACAGGAGCTAGTGTGTCTCTATATGGTAGAAACCTGTTTACCATTATTGATAAGTCTAACTTTTACACAGATCCTGAGTTTAGTTTTACTACAGGTAACGGTATTGGTATAAATAACACTAACCAAACTCCACCTGTAAGACAATATGGTATCAACTTAAACCTGGTATTCTAAGATCATCAAATTATTAAAAATTTTGAATATGAAATTTAAACCATTATACACGATAGCGTTAGCGGTTTTACTGGCGGCAACAGGATGTAAGAAAAACTTTCTGGATGTCAATACCAACCCTAACAGTTTACCCACCGCAACACCGGCTTTTGTATTAACGAATGCTATGAACACTTCAGCCAATAATTTTGTGCGGCCTAACGAAACCGGCTTCTATTGGGCAGGTCAATGGACACAGTCCAGTTCCTATATTTTGGACCCCACTACTTTCAGCTACCAGTTTACCAATGGGGATTTCAACTATTGGGATGGTTTTTATGATAATCTGCAGGACTATCAATATGTTATCGATAATGCAGATGCCACCGACCAGAAATATTTCAAAGGCCCTGCCAAAGTGATGAAGGCCTATAATTATCAGGCATTGGTGGATATGTATGGTAGTGTGCCTTACTCAGATGCATTGAAGGGAGTAGGTTCCCTGGCACCTAAATTTGATGATCAGAAAGCAGTATATGAGTCCCTTATTACTTTATTAGACCAGGCCATCGTGGATCTGAAAGCAAATGCATTTGCGAGTGCTTTTGCAGGTGCTGATATCATATTTAACGGTAATACTACTAAGTGGGTTCGTTTTGCGAATTCTCTTAAATTAAGGCTTCTGATGCACCAGGCGCGTATCACCGGCAGGGACGGATACATTACTACTGAAATTAATAAGATCGTTACAGAAGGCTCCGGATTTATCACGGGTGAAGATGTAGGTTCCGGTGGACCTTCTTTTTACATTGCTACTGACGGTAAAACTAACCCGATTTATGACAGGTGGGGTTATTCAGCGGCGGGAGCGGTTCGTTCACTGGCACGTTACCCGAGGCCCACCAAATATCTGTTTGATGTATTGATCGCCACTAATGATACCTTTCGTTTGAAACGCCTTGCCTATGCAAGAGGTGGGGAAAGCGGTTCTACCCCCGGAACAAGCGCAACTGCTGAAGTCGTTAGTAACTATGTAGGGGTACCTTTTGGTATCGGATCAGGTTTTACTGCTCCCGCCAGTTCTTATATTGGACCAAGTCAGTTAATAAGAGGCCAGTTTAACAGAAAGGTTATATTAATGACTGCTGCTGAGATCCAGATTAACCTGGCAGAAGCAAAGCAACGTTTCCCTGCTGTAACTTTACCCGGAACTGCTCAGTCTTATTATGAAGAAGGTGTAAGACAATCTTTCCGTGTGTTGGGTGTGGCTAATGCCACTACTCAGGCAGATGTTCTTACCAATAGCGGTCTTCCAGATGCTGACTGGAAAATAGCTACTGATAAATTGCGTTTACTTGCTATCCAAAAATGGTTGGCGTTGGCTAATTTCAGTGGCCTTGAAGCATGGACAGAATACAGGAAAACAAACCTGCCGGCAACTCCACAGGCAAATACAGTTTCATCTACAGACAGGCCATTACGATTCTTTTACCCTAATACGGAATCAGGTTCAAATGCGAATGTACCTACGGGTATCGATGTATTTAAAACAAGGATATTCTGGGATGTTGACTAATTGATTGTTCATTCAAGGATAAACAGAATATTTAATAAGGAAGGTTGACAGTTTTGTCAACCTTCCTTGCTTTTAAAGAAGCCATCCTGGCCGTTTATTCTTTGCCTTATTGCAGGGAAAGGAATAAATCATGTGGCCCACTGAGTTTATCTATGGGCTTTTAAATACATTTGCCCTCACAATTAGTTAGATATGGAACAACAACCCACCACCCAGTTAAATATCGAGATCAGTGAAGAAGTAGCAGAAGGGTCCTATGCCAACCTGGCCATTATTACCCACAGCAATGCCGA
>JBKJPR010000404.1:0-5036 GCA_046594275.1 Sediminibacterium sp. | reverse complement strand
GCAGACAGGATCACCTCAAAAATGAATTATGGCTAAACCACAAAAAGCGCCGAACACCACAAAATCGGTTACTAAAAAAAGAATTGTAAAAGTGGATGCTACCGGTGAGGTACGTATCTCGGCAACCTTCAACAACATCATTATCAGTTTTACCAACAAAGCAGGCCAGGTTATCAGTTGGAGCAGCGCCGGTAAAATGGGATTCAAGGGTTCTAAAAAGAACACACCTTACGCAGCACAGATGGCCGCAGCGGATGCCGCCAAAGTAGCGATTGATGCTGGCCTGAAACGTGTAGATGTATTCGTAAAAGGACCAGGTTCCGGCCGCGAAAGTTCTATCCGTTCCATTGCACAATCAGGTATCGAAGTTACTTCTATCAAAGACGTAACGCCTTTACCACATAATGGTTGCAGGCCTCCGAAACAACGTAGAGTATAATCATTGGGAAATTTTGGAATTGGAAAATGGGAAATTGAAACAACAATTCCATCCGCCTTAGGCGGACCAAATTCCAAAATAAAAGGATGTTTTATCGATTTTAGATTTTTATGATAAAACGTCGACATTAAAAAATCGCAAAACAAAACAAATGGCACGTTACACTGGTCCTAAGACCAAAATTTCAAGAATCTTCGGGGAACCGATTTTGGGTAATGGAAAATGGCTGGGTAAGAACAGCAACCCTCCCGGCCAGCATGGCGCAGCGCGTAAGCGTAAAACTTTAGGCGAATATGCTTTACAGTTAAGGGAAAAGCAGAAAGCCAAGTATACCTATGGTGTACTGGAGCGCCAGTTCCGCAAAACTTTTGAAGAAGCACAACGTTTAAAAGGTGTTACCGGGGAAAACCTGATCAAGTTACTGGAAGCGCGTTTAGATAATACTGTTTACCGTTTAGGTTTAACAGCAAGCCGCCCGGAAGCAAGACAATTGGTTAACCACAAACACGTTACCGTTAATGGTGAAGTCATGAATATCCCTTCTTACCAGTGTAAGGCAGGTGATGTGATCGCATACAAACCAAAAAGTGCAGACAATTCAGCTTTGACAGGCAAGAGCAAGGGTAAGAACCCTAAGTTTAGCTGGCTGGATTGGAACGAAGCTGAGAAAAAAGGTACATTTATTACCTACCCAGAGCGTGAAAGTGTTCCTGAGAATATTAAGGAGCAACTGATCGTTGAGTTATATTCTAAATAGTGAATGGACAATGGTGAATGGGCAATGTACTGACCATTCACCATTCACAATTCACCAACAATATTTCCTTCACACCTCTTGTGGGTGTGGAGACAAACAAGTAAAAAACAAGTTTTAATATGGCCATATTAAGCTTCCAGAAGCCCGACAAGATTGTTTTACAAAAAGCAAATGACTTCGAAGGACAATTTGAATTCCGCCCGTTAGAGCCAGGCTTCGGTCTGACAATAGGTAATGCTTTACGCAGGGTGTTATTGAGCTCTTTAGAAGGGTTTGCACTGGTAGGTATCAAGATAGAGGGAGTAGACCACGAGTTTGCCACTATCAAGGGTGTAACAGAAGATGTTACTGAGATTATCCTGAACCTGAAGCAGGTGCGTTTTAAAAAGCATGTTGAGCATGATGTTGCCAACGAAAAGATTACTTTATCCATTAAGGGCCGTACCGAGTTCAATGCCGGTATGATCGGTGAATTATCACAGAACTTCCAGGTAATGAACCCTGAGTTAGTGATCTGCACCATGGATACCACTTCAAAAATGGACATTGAATTAACCATCGCTAAAGGCCGTGGGTATATTCCTGCTGAAGAGAATAAGATTAAAGATTCTGTTTTCGGATATATCGCTATCGATTCTATTCACACACCTATCAAGAACGTGAAATACGCTATTGAGAACTATCGTGTGGAACAAAGAACTGACTACGAGAAACTGATCTTAGATGTAGCTACCGATGGAACCATTCATCCGGAAGATGCAGTTAAGCAGGCTTCACGTATCCTTATCCAGCACCTGATGATCATCACCGATGAGAACATCACTTTCGACAATAAAGAAGACAAGAAAGAAGATGTGGTGGATGAGCACGTTTTACAATTACGCAAAGTATTGAAAACACCACTGGAAGACCTCGATCTTTCTGTACGTGCTTTCAACTGCTTAAAAGCTGCCAAGATCAACAGCTTAAGCGAACTGGTACAATACGAACAGGAAGACCTGATGAAGTTCAGAAATTTTGGTCAGAAATCACTCTCAGAAATTGAGCAGGTGTTAACTGAAAGAGGTTTGAGCTTTGGAATGGATCTGAATAAACTGGGATTGGATAATTTAGATAATTAACCCTTCCACCCCACAGCCCCCTGAAGGGGGAGTTAAGGGAGGGAAGGATATTTAATAACAACAAGCTTTCTAATTTCCCTTCGTGCTGAAGCTTTAGCGCAAGAGTCAGGGGGGCTAGGGGGTACCTCACAAATCCTGACACGGTGTGAGGTGTAAAACAAAAAGTCATGAATCACGGAAACAAAGTCAATCACCTGGGTCGTAAGAAAGCACACAGGGAAGCGTTACTGAGCAATTTAGCCAGTCAACTGATCACTCACAAGCGTATCGTTACTACGCTGGCCAAAGCCAAAGCTTTGCGCACTTACGTTGAGCCACTGATCACCAAAACAAAGAAAAGCGAAAGCAAAGAAGGTATCATGCACCAGCATCGTATCGTCTTCAGTTATTTGCAGGATAAAGCCGCTACGAAAGAACTGTTCACTGTAGTAGGTCCGAAAGTGGCTGGCCGTCCGGGTGGGTATACGCGGATCCTGAAATTAGGTATCCGTGCGGGGGATAATGCTGAAAAAGCCATGATCGAACTGGTTGATTTCAACGAGATCTACGGAAAAGGTATTGAAAAAGCCGCTGAGCCTGCTAAGAAAACCCGTCGTGGCCGCGTTCCCAAGAAAGCGGAAGCTGCTACTGAAGCTGCACCAGTTACCGAAGCACAAACAGAAGCGCCAGCTATAGAAGAAAAAGCTGCTGAATAAGCATGAAATGGTATTCACATATAAAAAGGCATCCCGTGCATTCGGGATGCCTTTTTTCTTGTGCGGATAGTGTGAGAAAAAATATACGGGATTGTACTCCAGATGAACTTTTTTTGCAATCGAAAACATAGACAGACAATGACCCAACCCAAGCAACCCGCGATCTTAGTATTAGCTGACGGACATGTATTTTACGGACATTCATTCGGGAAAACAGGAACCGCTACCGGTGAGATCTGTTTCAATACCGGGATGACGGGTTACCAGGAAGTATTTACCGACCCCAGTTATGCAGGCCAGATACTGATCATGAACAATGTACATGTGGGCAATTATGGTGTGAAGCAGGCCGATGTAGAGAGCAGCAGTGTAAAGATACGTGGCCTCATCGCCCGGAACCTGGAAGAGCAGTTCAGCCGTTTACAGGCCGATGGTAACCTGAATGATTACCTGGTGAGCAATAATATTGTTGCTATCGAGGATATTGATACAAGGGCCCTTGTGGCGCATATCCGTACCAAGGGGGCGATGAACTGTATTATTTCTACTGAGGTCACCGATATAGCGCAACTGAAGGCTGCGCTGGCTAAAGTGCCGGATATGGATGGCCTGGAACTGGCCAGCACGGTAAGCACTGATGAGGAATATGATCTGGGCGATCCCAATGCGACTTTAAAAATAGCTGTGCTTGATTATGGTGTGAAGAAACATATACTGGAATGCATGGTAGCAAGAGGCGCTCATGTAAGGGTACACCCTGCAAAAACAAGCCTAAGCCGATTAAAAGAATTTAACCCCAGCGGTTATTTTATCTCCAATGGACCCGGCGACCCAGCAGCTATGCCTTATGCGGTTTCTACCATAAAGGAGATACTACAGGAGAATAAGCCCGTTTTCGGGATATGCCTGGGGCACCAGTTGCTAGCCCTGGCCAATGATATTCCTACTTTTAAAATGCACCACGGTCACAGGGGATTGAACCACCCGGTAAAGAATATCATTACCGGCCAATGCGAGATCACTACGCAGAACCATGGTTTTGGTGTAGATCCCGAAGCAGTGCGCAACCATCCCAATGTTGAGGTAACGCATGTTAACCTCAATGATAATTCAATTGAAGGTATCCGCTTAAAGGACAGGAACGCATTCAGTGTGCAGTATCACCCAGAAAGCACACCGGGACCGCATGACAGCCGCTACCTGTTCGATAATTTTATCGGGATGATGACTAAGTAGAACACGAGTCTGGGAGAACTGCTCCAATTTACCTTGCTATAGCCTTAACAAGGAATAAAACATATTAATTCGCAAAAATTCGTGTAATTCGTGTTATGAAAATCGCGATCATCAACGGCCCCAACCTGAACCTGCTGGGTAAGCGGGAAACGGATATGTATGGGAATATGCCGTTTGAAAAATACCTGGATGAACTGAAAGCCTTATTTCCTGCTGTTGATTTTCATTATTACCAGAGCAATATAGAGGGCGAACTCATCAATGAATTGCAGCGGGTGGGTTATGATTATGATGGCATTGTTTTCAATCCGGCCGGTTATACACATACATCTGTAGCGATCGGTGATGCGGTAGCTGCCATTACCTCCCCAGTTATAGAAGTGCATATTAGTAATGTACATGCCCGGGAAGATTTCAGAAAATTATCGCATGTATCGGGAAAATCCACAGGCAGTATTTTTGGCCTGGGGCTGAAAGGGTATGAACTGGCGGTTCGGTGGCTGATTGAGAGGTGAGGGGGGGTGAATGGTGAGTGGTGAATGGTGAATGGTGAATGGTGAGTGGTGAGTAGTGAATGGTGAGTAGTGAGTGGTGAGTAGTTAGTGGAGAGTATTATTCGCCATTCATAGCTAACACTCACAACTCACAACTCACTACTGACAACTCACCCTTTTAGGTATGGTATTTGCTTTCCTCTGTCAAATATGAATCAACAATATCCACGGAAAGTCTTCTGGCTAATCATTATCAGTGCGATTGTTAAACTCATCGCTGCTTCCCTGCTCGAA
>JBKJPR010000370.1:0-8744 GCA_046594275.1 Sediminibacterium sp. | reverse complement strand
AATGCCGTATTCCTTTTTACACATACATCATGTTCGAAATGTACGGAAGGCTTACCATCACGGGTTCTTACTGTCCAGCCATCCTCTTCGGTATATACTTCTTTCGAACCCAGGTTGATCATCGGTTCAATGGCCAATACAAGGTTTTCTTTCATCTTAGGACCCGTGCCGCGTTTGCCATAATTAGGAACCTGTGGATCTTCATGCAGGCTTCTGCCTAATCCATGCCCCACCAGTTCCCTTACCACTCCATACCCATGTTTTCTTTCCGTATGTTCCTGTATGGCAAAGGAAACATCACCTACCCGGTTATTAATGATGGCCTTCTCAATGCCTTTGTATAAGGACTCTTTGGTAACACGTATCAGTTGCAGGACTTCAGGCACAACCTCACCCAGTATAAAAGTATAGGCATGATCTCCATGCCAGCCATTGAGGATAACACCTATATCTACAGAAATAATATCCCCTTCTTTCAATGGTTCCTGATTGGGAAAGCCATGCACCACCACATCATTCACAGAAGCGCATACATTATGCGGATAACCACGGTAATTATAAAATGAGGGTATCGCTTTATGATCTTTTATAAATCCTGCGCAGAGCTTGTCTATCTCCAAAGTGGTCATACCTGGTTTCAATACTTTAGCCACTTCGGTCAATGTCTTACTGACCAATGTGGCTGCTTCTTTCATCGAAACAATTTCCGCCTCTGTTTTGTGAATCATCATATTATTACGTCGCGTCATTATAAAAAAGAAACCTGCCGTCCCGCGTTATAGCGGGATGACAGGTTTACAAAGTTCGCTATTATTTCAATTAAATAGTAGTGGTAGAAACCGTTTGTCTTCCCTGTACACGCCCGCTCTTCATCAAACCATCGTATTGACGCATTAACAGGTAGGTTTCTATCTGCTGCAAGGTGTCCAATACCACACCCACCATGATCAACAAAGAAGTGCCTCCGAAGAAAGAGCTAAAACCCTGGGTCACGCCCAGTCTTTGGGCAAAACCCGGTAAGATACCCACCAGCGCCAGGAATATAGCGCCAGGTAAAGTGATCTTATCCATGATAGAGCCGATATAGTCAGCGGTAGGCTGACCTGGTTTTACACCCGGGATGAAACCGTTGTTACGTTTCAGGTCTTCTGATATCTGTTTCGGGTTAAAGATCAAAGCAGTGTATAAGAAAGTAAAACCTATCACCATCACCGAGTAGATAAGCATGTACCATGCATTGCTGTGATCATTGAATATTTTGACGATACCCTGTGCCGAATCAATATTGGTAAACGATACCAGGGTTGGTAAGAACATGATGGCCTGGGCAAAGATGATCGGCATTACACCGGCGCTGTTCACTTTTACCGGCAGGAACTGGCGTGCCCCACCAAACTGGCGGTTGCCGATGATCTGCTTGGCATAGTTAACAGGTATCTTTCGCACACCCTGTACGAGAATGATCAGTCCCATAACAATGGCAACCAGAATGGCGATCTCAATTAAAAAAATCAGCATACCGCCACCGCTTTTCTCGCCCTTAGCAACGAATTCCTGAATGATGGATTGTGGCAATCTTGAAAGGATACCCACCATAATGATGATTGAGGTACCATTGCCCAATCCTTTATCCTGGATCTTCTCACCCAGCCACATAACAAACAGGGTACCTGCTGTTAAGGTAACAACGGTTGAAAAACCAAAGAAAGCTTTATAAGCAGGAAGAATGGCCTCTGCATAACCGGGGCTGTTCAGGTAAGCCACATAAGCGCCGGCCTGGAAAACAGTTACGATCACCGTAAGGTAACGTGTCCATTGATTGATTTTTTTACGGCCACTGTCCCCTTCTTTCTGTACTTTCTGCAATTGTGGAACCAGGATAGTCATTAACTGCATGAAGATAGACGCAGATATATAAGGCATGATACCCAGGGCAAGAATGGATGCCTGTGAGAATCCGCCGCCCGCAAACATATCAAAGATACCCAGGAGGCCATTGCTTTTGGCGGCACGCTGGGCCACTTCGATCTTGTTAGGATCCAGGCCGGGTAATACGATGTGATTACCTAACCTGTATGTAAAGACCAGAGCCAACGTAACAATGATCTTGTTTCGCAGTTCTTCAATGGTCCAAATATTCTTGAATGTCTGAACTAATTTTTTCACTTAAATGCAGTTAAAGAGTTAATGCTCAAAAAATCAAAAAGACGCACGGTGTGCGTCTGGCAAATTACGTTAAAATTACTTTACTATTTCAACGGTGCCGCCGGCGGCTTCAATAGCTCCTTTTGCTTTCTCGCTTGCAGCATTCACTTTAAAAGAAATTTTGGCTTTCAGTTCGCCCGTAGCCAACAGTTTTACTTTATCGGTGCGGCTGATCAATCCATTAATGTACAGGTTTTCAGGAGTGAATTCGGCAAATCCATATTTTTCCACCAGTTGGTCTATCTGGCCTAAATTGAACACTTTGTATTCAACCCGGTTATTATTCTTGAATCCACGCTTGGGAATACGGCGCTGGATTGGCATTTGTCCACCTTCATGGGCCATTTTGCTCTTGTAACCGGCACGGCTCTGTCCACCTTTGTTACCTTTGGTTGATGTACCACCTTTACCGGATGCTTCTCCACGACCGATACGGATTGCTTTGTGCGTTGAGCCTTCTGCCGGCTTGAGATTGTGTAGTTTCATGTTTATCTGATTTTGAACTTACGGGGAATCACCCCTCGCGGTGTTAATTAATAATTGATAATTAATAATTGAAATAAAAATGAATAACCAGAGAGATATAAAAAGCTTCCTCTTAATTATTCATTATTAATTACTAATTATTATTTGCTTTTACGCTATGTCTTCAACCTTTACCAAATGGCTAACTTTATTAACCATACCCAGGATCTGCGGGGTGGCTTCCACTTCTTTGGAAGCATTCATTTTTTTCAAACCCAAAGCGATCAAAGTCTGTTTCTGGCGCTCAGATCTGTCAATCCCGCTTTTTACCTGTGTGATCTTAATCTTTTTCATAACCCTTGCCTCAAAAGAGGAATTTATTTATTAATGTGAAGCAACTCTCTTTCCCCCTTCCAGGGACCAGGGAGTTACCCGTTAAATACCTTGCTTAATTTCAAACCCCTGTGCTTGGCTACCTGTATAGGTTCTCTTAAAAGACCTAATGCTTTGATAGTAGCTTTTACCACATTATGTGGATTGGCCGAGCCTAAGCTTTTGGCCAATACGTCGGTAACACCGGCGCTTTCCAATACAGCACGCATACTGCCTCCGGCGATTACACCCGCTCCATGAGCAGCTGGTTTGATCAACACTTTGGCTGCGCCTTCCTTTGCCCATTGGTCGTGTGGAATGGTTCCGTGCATGATAGGCACTTTAACCAGGTTCTTTTTGGCATCTTCAATACCTTTGGCAATAGCCTCCTGTACTTCTTTTGCTTTACCCAATCCCTGGCCAACCACTCCATTTTCATTACCCACCACTACCAGTGCTGAGAAGCTGAAAGTACGACCACCTTTGGTAGTTTTCACTACACGGTTAATGGCAACCACTTTCTCTTTCAGTTCCAGTTCGCCACCGGATTTCACTTTATTTACGTTTACTTTAGACATTTATCTAACGATTAATTGTTGTTAGCAAATTAGAATTGAAGACCACCTTCCCTTGCACCATCAGCTACCGATTTAACGCGGCCATGATACAGGTTTCCACCCCTGTCGAAAACACAGGTGGCTAATCCTAAATCAATAGCTTTACGGGCAACCGCAGCGCCAACAAGTTTTGATTTTTCGATCTTGGTTACTTTTTGTGCAGCAATATCCTTATCCCTTGAGGATGCTGAAACCAGAGTTACTGCGTTGTCATCATCGATCAATTGTGCATAGATCTCAGCATTGCTCCTGAATACAGAAAGACGTGGCTTTACAGCCGTACCGGCGATCTTCTTACGGATGCGGTACCTGATCTTCTGCCTTTGAATTAATTTACCCATTGTATTGTATTTGTCCCTCCGATAAGGCCGGAAGTTTGTTATGGTTTGTAGTTTGTGGTTTGTGGTTTGTGGTTGAACTATAGACCACAAACTATAAACCACAAACTGTTTCTACTATTTACCAGCCGCTTTACCAGCTTTCCTTCTCAAAACTTCACCTGAATATTTCACACCTTTTCCTTTGTATGGTTCAGGTTTACGTAAACCGCGTAATTTAGCTGCTACCTGGCCGATCAGTTGCTTGTCGATGCCTTCCAGCATGATCTTGGGGTTCTGCCCCTTTTCAGTCAGGGTAGTTACTTTCAATTCTTTAGGGATCTCGAAAACGATGTTGTGAGAATAACCCAAAGCAAGATCCAGTACATTACCTGTATTAGCCGCTTTAAAACCCACACCCACTAGTTCCAGGTCTTTCTTATACCCATCTGTTACACCTTTTACCATATTTCCAACCAATGAACGGTACAAACCATGCATGGCGCGGTGACGGATCTGATCTGTAGGACGTACGAAAAGTACTTCGCCATCTTTTACAGTAACAGTGATATCCCTGTCAATAGCTTCTTTCAATTCGCCTTTAGGCCCTTTCACAGTCACAACATTGTCGTTGTTTAGTGTGACGGTAACACCTGCGGGAATGACAACCGGTTGTTTTCCTATACGAGACATAGTCGTTTAACTTTTAAATGTTTGATTCAATAACCGGGTCCGTGTTCAGCTCCGACTAAAAAGCTTAATTGTCAGACCAGGCGCGTTTATTACAATCCACCGTGGCGGAATGAGATTAATAGATATAACACAACACTTCACCACCCACATTCTGTGCTTTTGCCTGCTTATCTGTTAATACTCCTTTCGAAGTACTGAGGATAGCAACACCCAGACCGTTGATCACACGCTTAATCTCTGCTGGTTTTGCATATTGGCGCAAACCGGGACGGCTAACTCTTTCCAATGAGCGGATAGCAGCCTGCTTGGTTGCGGGATCGTATTTTAATGCGATCTTGATCAACCCTTGTTTGCTGTCGTCCTCAAATTTGTATTTCAGAATATACCCCTGTTCGTAGAGGATCTCTGTCATACGCTTCTTTAAATTAGAAGCAGGAATTTCAACCAGCCTGTGGCCAGCCAACTGAGCATTACGAATTCTGGTTAAGAAGTCTGCTATAGGATCAGTTACCATATTATTAGAATTATATTCTTTTCAAAAAATTGTTTGTTACCTGTTGCCCGTTACCTGATACAGGTAACCTGGAACTGGCAACTGTTATTATCTTACCAGCTTGCCTTTTTCACGCCAGGTATCATTCCGTTCAGCGCCATATCGCGAAACATGATCCTTGAGAGACCGAAGTATCTCATGTATCCTCTTGGGCGACCGGTTAACTGACAACGGTTTTTCAACCGTACAGGTGAAGCGTTTCTGGGAAGCAGATCCAAACCTGCACGATCTCCGGCGGCTAATAAAGCTGCACGTTTATCAGCATATTTTGCTACCATTTTCTCGCGCTTTCTTTGTCTGGCTTTGATGGATTCTTTTGCCATGTTATATTAGTTGTTTTCTTTTTTAGCATTTTTAAAAGGCATGCCCAACTCTTTTAAAAGCTCGTAAGCCTCTTCGTTGGTTGCAGCCGTTGTAACGAACGTGATATCCAGTCCGGTGATTTTATTCACTTTATCGATATCGATCTCAGGAAAAATGATCTGCTCGGTAACACCCAATGTGTAGTTACCGCGGCCATCAAAAGCTTTATCGCTGAGGCCTTTGAAATCACGCACGCGAGGCAAAGCCACAGATACCAGCCTGTCGAGGAATTCGAACATCTTTTCGCCTCTCAAAGTTACACGTGCTCCAATTGGCATCCCTTTACGTAATTTGAAGTTAGAGATGTCTTTCTTAGACATGGTAGGAACTGCTTTCTGGCCAGTAATCGTGTTCAGTTCTTCTACCGCCACATCAACCAGTTTCTTATCAGTTACCGCACCATTTACGCCACGGTTGATGCAGATTTTTTCCAGCTTAGGAGCCTGCATTACTGTTTTGTAAGAAAACTTTTTCATTAAAGCAGGTATTACCTCTTTGGTATATTTATCTGCTAATCTTGCGGTGTATTTTACTGTACTCATTTGATCACCTCCCCTGATTTTTTAGATACACGTACTAATTTTCCGTTTTCCCGGGTGCGCTTAGCTTTTGTTGGCTCACCCTTTTTGGCATCCCATAACATTACGTTACTGATGTTGATTGACGCTTCTATTTTAACAATACCACCTTTTGTGTTTGAAGCAGAAGGCTTGGTATGTTTGGTGGCAATATTAACACCTTCAACTACCACACGGCCTTTGTCAATGATTACTTCCAGCACTTTGCGGGGCTTTTTCAGATCCTTATCATCTCCGGTTATCACAACCACTGTGTCGCCTTTTTTGATGCTGAATTTGGGTTTAAATCTTGTACTCATGTTAATTTTTTATGCTGTCCTGATTCCCGTTTCCGGGGTTAAGGGGGTTTACAATACTTCAGGAGCTAATGAAATGATCTTCATGTATCCTTTATCACGTAACTCTCTGGCTACCGGCCCGAAAATACGTGTGCCGCGTGGCTCGTCTGAATTGTTCAGCAGTACCACTGCATTATCATCAAAACGGATATAAGAACCATCTTTACGACGCAACTTATTTTTAGTTCGAACGATAACCGCTTTTGATACAGTTCCTTTTTTGATACCACCGGCCGGGATGGCATCTTTAACAGTAACAACGATCTTGTCGCCGATACGTGCATAATCCTGGCCACTGTTTCCGAGAACCCTTATACAAAGGACCTCTTTTGCGCCACTGTTATCAGCTACATTTAACCTGCTTTCTTGCTGAATCATTTTTTAAGCTTTTAGCTTTTAACGGTCCCCCTGAGGCGGACCTAAAATCTTTTTCCTTGGCCTTGGCTAATAGCTTGCAGCTAATAGCTAATGACTTATACTTATTTCGCTTTTTCCACTACTTCCACCAGTCTCCAGCGCTTTGTTTTACTCAGCGGACGTGTTTCCATGATCTTTACCACATCACCGATCGTACACTCACTTTTTTCATCATGGGCATGGAACTTCGTGGTTTTCTTTACGAACTTACCATAGATAGGGTGTTTTACTTTTCTTTCTATAGCAACAGTGATGGTCTTGTCCATCTTATCACTGGTTACCACCCCGGTCCTTGTTTTACGCAAATTTCTTTCTTCAGCCATTTTTTTTGTTTTTAAGCCCTGAGCTTCGGCCCCGAGCAACTTTATTTTTTTCTTCCATAGGCTCACAGCACACAGCTATAAGCGCACAGCTTCTTAAATGCCTATTTCTTTTTTCTTCAGTTCCGTTTGTAAACGGGCGATGTCCCTGCGGAGACCGCGAATATTCATTGGATTTTCCAGTGGGGAAATCGCATGAGCGAACTCAAGTTTTTTCAGTCGTAACTGGTCTTCCGTAATCTTTGATTTCAGATCAACAACATTCAGATCTTTGATCGTTTTGTTGAAGTCGTATGTTTGTTTGTTTGCCATTGCAAATTCGTTTTATAATTAAGCCTGCAAATCTCTTCTTACGATGAATTTGGTTGCGATAGGTAATTTCTGTGCTGCTAAGTTCATTGCTTCTTTAGCAACGGCTTCTGTAACACCATCACACTCAAAAATAATGCGTCCTGGTTCTACAACGGCTGCCCAGAATTCAGGGTTACCTTTTCCTTTACCCATCCTCACTTCGGCAGGTTTGCGGGTAATGATCTTATCAGGAAAAATACGGATCCACACATTTCCTTCACGCTTCATCGCACGTGTCATTGCCTGACGGGCCGATTCTATCTGGCGGTTAGTTAACCAGATAGGTTCCAGTGCTTTCAGGGCATACGATCCAAAAGAGATGGAGGTACCCCGCTTGGCTACTTCGCGAATGCGTCCTTTTTGCTGCTTCCTATGCTTACTTCTTTTAGGCTGTAACATTCTTTAGTTTTTAGTCCATAGACCAAAGTCAATGGTTATTTAAACCTTTAGTAGTTATTAATTACTAATCATTAATTATTAATTCCTTCTTCCACCTCCACCACCACGGTTATCCCCACCGCCGCCACGTCCGCCTCTGTCTCCGCCACCACCACGTCCACCTCTGTCACCACCACCCCTGCGGTCATCTCTTCTGTCGCCACCTCTGTCATCAGCGCGGTCTCTTCTGTCACTCAGATCATTCTTACCACCTACGAAGTTGGGATTCAGTTCACGCTTGCCCAATACTTCCCCTTTACATATCCATACTTTGATACCGATCTTTCCATAAACAGTCTGTGCAAATACATTTGCATAATCAATATCCATTCGGAAAGTATGCAAAGGTGTACGTCCCTGTTTAAATTCTTCACTACGTGCAATTTCAGAACCACCTAAACGGCCGCTGACTTTCACTTTGATCCCCTCTGCACCCATACGGAGTGTGGAAGCGATCGCCATTTTAGTGGCACGTTTGAAGTTAATACGGTTCTCGATCTGTCTTGCAATGGTGTCACCAACGATGGTGGCATCCAGTTCAGGACGGCGGATCTCCAGGATATTGATCTGAACATCCTCTTTACCGGTCAGTTTTTTCAATTCTTCTTTAATACGGTCAACTTCTCCACCACCTTTACCGATGATGATACCCGGCTTGGATGTATGGATGGTTACGATCAGTTTACCCAGGGTACGCTCGATAACGATTTTGGCAAT
>JBKJPR010000355.1:0-3836 GCA_046594275.1 Sediminibacterium sp. | reverse complement strand
ATCACCAGCTTCCCTCCCAGCCGTAATGAAAGTTTTTTATTACAGGCCAGAACCTATATTGAAAGGGATGACCTGGTAGAAGCAGCCAGCCTGCTCGAGATCATCAGGACTGACCCGAATTTTCCTGAACGGCTGCAAACCGATCTGCATGAAATGACTGCTTATGCATTGTATAAACAAAATGCCTATGCAGCTTCTGCCGATCATTTACTAAAGGCCTTAGACAATGCAGAAACCAAACTCGAAAAAGCACGGTGGGAATACCTTGCCGCACAACTCTATCAACTGGCCCACCAGGATGCCCAGGCAGTCACGCTTTTTGAAAGGGCCATTCAACACACTACAGACCCCTTAATGGAAGTATATGCAAGGCTCAATGTGGTTAGCCTTGCAACCGGCAAACAGGAAGATGCCCTGCAAAAGAACCTGGATGAACTGTTGAAAATGGCCAAACGCGATAAATACGAGACCCAACGCGATATCATTTATTATGCAGCCGCAAAACTGGAACTCAAAAGAAAGAATTATACGGCTGCACAAAATCTGTTATTGAACAGTATTAAATACAACACAGATAACACATTACAGAAACAACTTAGTTTTTTATTGCTGGGCGATCTGAATTATACGCGCAAATCGTATTCACCTTCGTATAAATTTTATGACAGCATACAAACTGCTCTACTGAAGGAATCTGATCAAAAAAGAGTAACGGAACGTAAACCCGCGTTACAGATCATCAGCGGCAACCAGGATATCATCAGTAAAGAAGATAGTTTACAGAAACTCGCCACCTTGCCCTTAGAAGAAAGGACAGCCCTGGTAAAAAAAGTGTTGAAACAGTTACGGAAAGAAAAAGGACTCAAAGATGTGGCCGCTACTGACCCCTCTTTCGGCAATAATCAGTCCATAACTTCTGCCAGCACTGCGGATCTTTTCAGTAACAGCGGCACGAAGAGTGATTTTTATTTTCAAAACGCTTCTCTCAGGTCCAGGGGCTTAGGAGAATTCAAAAGCCGCTGGGGTAACCGGCCCAATGTAGACAATTGGCGCAGGCAAAACGCTGTAGACAGAACATTGAATGCGGTTGTGCCTACGGTGGACCAAAAAGCTGCCCTGCCGGTTAAAAAAGAAGAAGATAACCTGACCCTTGATGGATTACTGAAGAATATCCCCCTCACAGCAGAACAATCTGATCAATCCAATACTGCTATCATTAATGCATTGATGAGCAGTGCACTTACTTTTCAGAACCAGTTGGAAGATTTTCCATCAGCCATAGAAATGTATGAAGAGCTGTTAAGACGTTACCCGAAAAGTACCCGGGTGGAAGAAGCCATGTTTAACCTGGCTTACTGTTATAAAAAAGCAGGGCAACCAGATAAAGCAGAGGCTATAGCGGGTCAGCTAAAAAGTTCCTTCCGTGATGGAAAATTCGCTTCGCAGCTAAACGCCATCCAGACCGATAAAAAATTGGACCCCGCCCAACAGAAATATGAAGCTATTTACAGTCTTTTCGTGGAAGGTAAATTTGATGAGGCGAAAGAAGCTAAACTGGTGGCTGATAAACAATTCGGTAAAACTTACTGGACACCCCAGTTATTGTACATAGAATCAGTATATTATATTAAACAGAAAGAAGATAGTACTGCCATCAACCGCCTGGAGAATATTGTAAACTTATTTACCTCTTCACCACTTGCAGAAAAAGCAGCAACCATGATTGATGTGCTGAAAAGAAGGAACGAGATCGAAGCCTATCTGACTAATCTTAATGTGAACAGAACAGATGATGTAAGCGCGCGCGGGGTAGACCTGAACAGTACAGCCCCACTCACCGCAAAAACTACCACAATTGACAGTCTTGCCAAAGCACCCAAAGAATTAAAACCCACCGGCAAAGCACTGGTTGATATCAGCAATACAAATACGGTTGCCGCTCCCCTGCTTACCAAAAAAGATTCCCTGCGGCCGCTGGTACCTAAAGAACTGCAATCGAAAGAAATCGCCAACATTACCAAACCAACAACTTTTAGTAACAATGTGTTTGCCTTTAACCCTGCCGATACACAATATGTGGTGGTCATTCTGGATAATGTGGACCCGATCTTTGTAACAGAAAGCCGCAATGCATTTAACCGCTTTAACCAGGAAAGGTATGCTGACACCCGGATCGATATCAATAACCGGCGCATTAACAACCAGTACCATTTCTTGATGTTCGGCCCTTTCGCCAATGCAGGTGATGCGGTGGGGTATATTGATAAAACAAGGCCCTTGACCAGTACGCGTATCATTCCATGGCTGGCAGCGGATAAGTATCATTTTATTATTATCAGCAACGCTAATATGGAAGTATTATTAAATAAGCAGGATGTAGGAGGTTACCGTACTTTCATACATCAGTTATTTCCAGATAAATTTTAAACGGCAATTGGTATGGTTTTTTAGTTGTATGCTTCGTAAACGATAATTTTTTATTCAACCAATATGGTCAAGTCTGTAAGAATATTCTGGCGCATTTTTCTGGGAGGTTTTATTTTCTTTCTGTTGCTTGTATTGATGATCAACTGGGGATGGCTGGGTTCTATGCCCGACCTGGAAGATATTGAGAACCCAACTGCCTCCCTCGCCAGCCAGGTATATGCACAGGATGGAACATTGATGGGGAAATATTATATCGAGGACCGAATCAATGTAGAATACAAAGATATCAGCAAATTTGCCGTAGATGCCCTGGTGGCAACTGAGGATAAACGCTTTTATGAACATAGCGGAATTGACGGGCTTTCCCTTTTACGCGCCTTTATGTACCTGGGAAGTGAGGGGGGGGCCAGTACCATAAGTATGCAAACAGCTAAGAACCTCTTCACTGAAAACTGGAGCACCAAGAATTTCCTGCTCAGAAGCATCCAGAAATTAAAAGAGGGCATTATCGCCGTCAAGCTGGAAAGGAATTTTACCAAGGAAGAGATCCTGACATTGTACCTGAATACTGTTGCTTTCGGGGATAATGTGTTTGGCATACGTAATGCGTCTAAAACATTTTTCCAGAGAGAGCCTGACCGTATCAATGTGGAGGAGGCTGCTGTTCTGATCGGGATGATCAATGGCCCTGGTGTGTATAATCCCCGCTCCAATCCTAGAAGGGCACTGGAAAGAAGGAACCTGGTATTAAACCGCATGGTGAGCAAGAAATACCTGCCTGATGCAGAAGCCGAACTATTGAAACGCAGACCTATAGAACTCAATTATAAAAAATTAGACGAAACCACTGGTTTGGGTCCCTATTTCCGCATGATACTGGGTGAGGAAATGAAAAAATGGTGTAAAGAACACAGGAAAAACAATGGCGACAACTATAACCTGTACCGCGATGGACTTAAAATATACACCACCATCAATCCGCGTATGCAATTGTATGCAGAAGAAGCAGTGGCCAAGCATATCAACTATATGCAAAAACTACTGGACAGGCAGGAGAATATTAAAAAAGGTACAGTCTGGAAAGGATACCAGGGGATCATTGAATCAGCTATGAAGCAAAGCGACCGATGGCATAACCTGAAAAAAGATGGCGTTGGGGACGAGGATATCCGGAAAACTTTTTTTCAAAAGATACCGATGCATGTGTTTGCCTGGAACAATACCAGGGGCAAGGACACTATCATGACCCCATACGATTCCATTAAATACCATAAACAAATGTTACAGGCCGGTTTTATGGTAATGGACCCCTTGGATGGCCAGATAAAAGCGTGGGTGGGGGGAATTGATTTCAAAACATTCAAATACGACCATGCTAATCCAAATACCAAACGGCAGGTAGGTTCTAC
>JBKJPR010000369.1:0-2643 GCA_046594275.1 Sediminibacterium sp. | reverse complement strand
ATTACTCTTGTGCATCGGCACCTATTTGCTGGGAATGGTGATGATCCCTTTAATGGATATCGATGCCTCGCAATATGCTTCCATCAGCCGCGAAATGCTGGAAAATAAAAGCTATTTCCAGGTATTCGACCTGGCACATGACTACCTCGATAAGCCTCCTATGCTGTTCTGGCTGTCGGCTTTCAGCATGAAAATATTCGGCGTTCATGACTGGGCCTACCGTATACCTTCATTTTTATTTGCCTTAATAGCTGTATATGCCACTTACCGGCTGGCTTTGTTATTTTACCGCAAAGAGATAGCACAGTTAAGCGCTTTAGTGCTGGCTACATCACAGGCTTTGTTTTTAATTACCCATGATGTCCGTACCGATACTATGTTAATGGGCTGGGTGGCATTCAGTCTCTGGCAAATGGCTGCCTGGTACCAAACCAGCCGCTGGAAAAATTTCTTCCTCGCATTTATCGCCATCGCATGCGGTATGATGACCAAGGGGCCGATCGCCTTGATGGTTCCGGCTTTTGCTTTTGTACCGCATTTTATATTACGGAGAGAATGGAAACAACTGTTCCGCTGGGAATACCTGCTGGGCATTGTGGTCATAGCCATTATGCTTACCCCTATGAGTATCGGGTTGTACCGTCAGTTCGACCTGCATCCAGGCAAACTGATCAACGGTGTACCCATTCAATCGGGCCTGCGTTTTTATTACTGGACACAAAGCTTTGGGCGATATACCGGCGAGAATGTATTCAACGAAATGAATCATTTTACTTTCCTGCTGGAGAATATGTTGTGGAGTTTTTTACCCTGGATATTCTGTTTCTGTATCGCTTTATTTTTTGCTGCCAAAGAACTGGTGGGTACTAAATTCCGCCTGTATGGCAATGCAGAATGGATAAGCACCGGCGGCTTTATCATTACGTATTGTATACTGGCAAGAAGCCAGGCGCAGTTACCGCATTATATTTTCGTAGTATTCCCGTTGGCTTCGATCATTACGGCCAGATTCCTGTACCGCTTATTGTATACGAATGAATGGGCAGGTTGGAGAAAACCTGTACTGATTTTCCATGCGGTGATCTTTTCTTTGTTATGGGTAGCGGTAATCGGTCTTGTTAGCTGGCCCTTTAAGCAGGTGCCTGGATATGTTGCGGTGATAGCAGGGATATGTTTTGTTGTTTTTTTTGTGATCCTGTTCTCAAAAAAACTTGACTTCCCCGTTCTGTTATCCGTTGCTTTTTTTACTGTGATTGGTGTGAACATTTTCCTGGATACAGCATTCTATCCAAACGTTTTAAAATACCAACTGGGTAATGATGCAGCGGCATTCATCACGCAAAACAAATTGCCTAAAAACAAAATTTCCATTTACGGAATCCATGAAGGAAGAGCGCTTCATTTTTACGGGCAACATATTTTCCCGGAAAGAACCGCGGTACAAGATTTTCAGTCATCCGATATGGTATTGACCAGTAAAGACAGTGCCGTTGTATTTCAGCATTCATTTCCAAACATGCAGGTGATCCATGAAGGCAGCCATTTTGGAGTAACTGCTTTATCATTGCCATTCCTTAATCCCGCTACGCGTGATAAGGAAGTGCCAAAATATGTGATCATCGATTTAGATGGAAAACCTTAATGTGTTTCAGGTGTATTGATTAGTTTTGAGCACTTACTATGACTGAGATCCTTATCATATTAATATTAATCCTTATTAACGGCCTGTTCTCTATGGCTGAGATCGCATTGGTATCGGCCCGTAAGGCAAGGCTGGAGGGGCAGGCACTGAAGGGCGATCAGGATGCAAGGCGGGCACTGAAACTGGCTAATCACCCGGAAACATTTTTATCAACTGTTCAGATTGGTATTACACTGATCAGTGTATTGACCGGCATTTTCTCAGGCGACCGGTTCAAAGCGCCTTTACAGGCATGGCTGGAGAATTTCAGTTTGCTGAAACCATATAGCAGTTCCATCGCCACTACGCTGATCGTCATCATACTTACGTACTTCTCGCTCGTATTGGGAGAACTGGTGCCTAAACGGATCGGGTTGAGTAATCCTGAAAAAATCGCCAAATCCGCCGCAGGGCCTATGCGGGTGGTATCCTGGATCACTTTTCCTTTTATCTGGTTATTGAGTATTTCGGCTAACCTGCTAATACGCCTGCTGAATATCAAGAGCAGCGATAACCAGGTTACGGAAGAGGAGATCAAAGCCATAATCAGTGAGGGTACCGAACATGGGGCGATTGAAGAGGCGGAACAGGATATCATTGAGCGCGTGTTTCACCTCAGCGACCGGAACATCACTTCATTGATGACACACCGGAGTGATATTATCTGGATGGATGGTAGTCAAACCGTGTCCCAGGTAAAGATAAGCATGGGCGAAATGGTGCATTCAGTGTATCCTGTTTGCGAGAAAACTATTGACAAGATCAAAGGAGTGGTAACGATCAAGGAACTTTTTTCTGCTGATGCATCTGCTACCATTTTCTCCATTATGAAAGATGCCATGTATGTACCGGAAAATAATACGGCTTACCAGGTATTGGAAAAATTCAAATCTACCAAAATACACCAGTGTTTTATCGTGGATGAATATGGCAGCGTACAGGGATTGATGACGCTGAACGAT
>JBKJPR010000083.1:0-3355 GCA_046594275.1 Sediminibacterium sp. | reverse complement strand
ACGAACACCTAAGCGGTAGAAACAACCGGGGATCACCTGTGTATAATAACCAAAATCTTCAGCGCCCATTCGCATCTCCGTTTCAGATACATTTTCTTTACCCATGTATTCATTGGCTAATTGCCAGGCCTTTTCCGTTAAAGCAGGATCGTTGTCGACGGTGGGATAACCCACATCAATATGCAGGTCAATTTCAGCGCCCATGGATTCCACCAATCCCACTGCCTGTTTGCGTATCAATTCATGTGCTTTTAACCGCCAAGTCTCATCCATGGCCCGGAATGTACCCATCAGTTTTACTTCACTGGGTATAACATTGGTCGTATGCCCGCCCTGTATGGAACAGATTGATAACACGGAAGGTGAGGTAGGATTATTATTGCGCGATATGATCTGCTGTAGGCTCACGATCAAATGCGAAGCGATCAACACAGTATCTGCAGTGAGATGCGGCGCGGCTGCATGTCCGCCTTTACTGCGGATAGTGATAAAGATTTCATCCGCGCTGGCCATCACCCTTCCCTTCCGGAAACTAAGTTTACCAAGATCAAGTCCCGGGTGAACATGCAACCCGAAAATGCCCTGTGGCCTAGGGTTCTCCAGTGCACCATCCCTGATCATAAAACTCGCCCCCCCGGGATTTCTCTCTTCACCGGGCTGGAACAGCAGTTTAATAGTTCCTTCCCATTCATGTTTCAATTCATTTAATACTTTGGCAGCGCCTAATAAGATAGTTGTATGAACATCATGACCGCAGGCATGCATCACACCATCGTTCTTCGACTTATAATCCACTTCATTCTCTTCCTGGATAGGTAAGGCATCCATATCGGCTCGTAAGGCTATCACCCGGCTTTCCGGGTTTCTTCCTTTGATCATTCCCAATACCCCCGTAGTGGCCATTACCTTAAAAGGGATACCGAAAGCGGCCAGTTTGGTCTGAACAAATTTACTGGTCCCGAATTCCTGGTAGCTTAATTCAGGATTTGCATGCAAGTGGCGACGAACTTCAATGAATTCATCTGCGTATTGCCTGGCTAACGTTTTTATTTTTTGCTGTAACATGTTTGCTATTGAAGGATATCTTCTTCAGGCAGTGTGTATTCAATGGCATCATCCACTATATACACTCCCTGCGGAAAGAACCTGGCAAGCTCTTTTCTGAAATTATCCGCATCTCCTTTTTTGATAAAATTTCCTATTCGCACTTTAAAATTGGGCGACTGGTACATCACATAGGTTTTCTGTTCCGGGAAATTTGTCAACAACATGGTTTTAGTATTGAAAGCATCTTCCCTCCTCCTTGTGCTTATCACCTGTACCCGGAACCCTTTATACTGCCCGCTGCTGGTAAGCATAGCAGTGCGTTTATTGATCAGGGCCTGCTTTGCCGTTAATATATCAAGCCGCGGATCCTTTTTTACAATAATAGAATCGCTGGCCTTTGTCCAAAGCCCGGCTAATACAAATGAACCCCATACAATAATTCTCACGGTCCGCTTCATAGGCGTTATTTAAAGTAAGATAACAAAATGGATACAAAGGTACACTAGTAAAGGTTTCAAAATAAGTTGGTCCAATCAGGAATTTGGAATGGGTAATTTGGAAAAGCGCCCATCCACACGTAATTCGATCAAGTTTTTTTATACCTTTTACCTACTCTCCTTATAGGGCCCCTAAACCATCCATAGCTTTTGTTAATAACCATCCCTGGAAGCAGGGGCTCCCTGTACGATGGCCACGCCCGCGCTGCAGCCCAGGCGGGTGGCCCCTGCATCTAACAATTGTTTGGCAAAAGCATAATCACGGATGCCACCTGATGCCTTGATCTGTACCTGGTTGGGCAAATGCTGGCGGAAAAGCTTCACAGCCTCCAGGGTAGCCCCTTTTTCAGCATAACCGGTTGAGGTCTTTAAATAATCAATGCCTGCTAATCCATATATTTCACAGCATTTAATGATCTCCTCATCCGTCAATATCCCGCTTTCAATAATGATCTTGATAATTTTATCCTTACTGCGAATAATGGGCATGATATGATTTATTTCGTTGGCCAGGTACAACCAGTCATTATTCTTGATGGCTGAAATATTGATCACTACATCCAGCTCATCAGCGCCATCCACCATGGCCAGCAGTATCTCGGCAATCTTAGCCTCAACGGCAGAATACCCAAAAGGAAAACCGATAACGGTTGCTACTTTCACAGCGCTGTCTTTCAATAAATTTTTTGCCTGCTTCACAAAATTCGGTGGCACACAGACTGCGGCGAATTGGTATTGTTTTGCTTCAGCGCACAGCTTCTCAATATCACTGATTAAAGTAGTTGGTTTTAGAATGGTATGATCTATGTATTGGTTGAGGTTCATAATTAGTTAGGAGTTAGAAGTCTGGAGTCTGGAGTTACTTTTATTTTTGACCGTTTTAATTATAGAGCCGGTTATTTTTATAATTTCTTCTATGTCTTTTAAAAAGGATATTGAAAGTTTGGTTTCCACAAAGCCGCAATCTCTTAAAAGCCGAAGCCAGTAGCGGGTTTCTCTGGCTTCTTTATAAGCGATGCTCATTTTCGCTGAAAAATCTTTTTCCGTATGTCCTCCTAAGGCTTCCTCAACATTTGCGCCAATCGAAGTTCCAGATCTCAGTAGTTGTTTACTCAGGCAATAAATATTCTTTTCAGTCTTACAAAGATGTAAATGAATTTTTACAATCCTGACTGAAAATTGATACGTTTTTTCTGCAATGATACTTTTAGTCATAAAAAATGAGTTTGCATAATAGTACAAACTCATTTCAAAATATATATACGTATTTATACCCTAATTATTTTAACTCCAGACTCCTAACTCCTAACTCCTAACTTTCTTATGCTTCGCGCCCATGACAGGCTTTGTACTTCTTCCCACTCCCACAAGGACAAGGATCATTCCTCCCAATCTTTGGTCCCACCTGAATCGGTTGCTGCTTCGCCGGAGCAGGATCAAAATATTCATTCTCCGTAGGTGGCGCAGCTACATTTTCTTTGTTGGCGCTCATGCGGCTCATGTCTGTTTTTTTCTGGCGCCCTTCTTTTAATTCATCACCGTCATTCAATGGTATGCCTGCATGACATAGGAACTGAACGATATCGAGGTTCACTTCTCCATCCATTTTTTTGAAAAGCCCAAAGGCTTCCATTTTATAAATAACCAATGGATCTTTCTGTTCGTAAGTGGCTGTTTGTACGCTTTGCTTAAGGTCATCCATCGCACGCAGGTGTTCTTTCCAGGCATCATCAATAAAACCAAGGGTTACCGTTCTTTCCAGTGAATTAACCAGTTCTGCCCCTTTGGTGTCAAGTGTTTTATGCATATTC
>JBKJPR010000336.1:0-2914 GCA_046594275.1 Sediminibacterium sp. | reverse complement strand
CGGGTCAGTCCTGATGATCTCGAGCAGGCTGGCTGCTTCTACCAGGTCATCCCTTTCAATATAGGTTCTGGCCTGTAATAAAAAACTTTCATTACGGCTGGGAGGGAAGCTGGTGATCCTTTTCCAAAGACTCCGGTTCTCACGCGAGGCAATGGTAAAAACACCATTGGTATTACTGGCATTACTTCCAATTGGAATGTCATAACCCCCATCCTTTGGGGCAAATGCATAGTTGATGTATTGGAACACGCTGGTGGCTGAATCAAAATCTTTTCTGAAGAGGTAAGCTTTACCCATCAGCAGGTATAATTTATCAACCCAGTCGCTTCGCAGGTCATGCAATAAGATACCGGCAGTTGCTTTGTAGATGACTGAATCCATTTTGTCTTTGAAACTGCTGTCTAAATCGTAATTATAAAAAGACAACAGTTGGGTATAGTCATCCGTATGAGCGGCTTTTGCTCCGGCAAGCACATCATTCAGTATGTTATTGGCATTAAAATAATAGTTGAACCGGCTTACCGTATTCGTGTACAATCTTTTGGGAATGGAGAATTTTTTATCGCCTGTTTTTTCAGAAGGTAGTGAACGGGATTCGTATTGTTTGGGTTTCTTGATCTCAAATGAAAGACTAGGTTGGGCGCTGCTGCGGTTGGACATCATCACAAAAAATAGGATAGTGCTGGATGCAATGATCCGGGGATATTTCCAGCCGTATATTCTTAATTTCATCAGGTACATAAAAAAGTGTTTAAAAATACAGTTATTTCTCTCAATTGCGGATGGTGAAAAGCAGATTGATTGCTACCTTTAGGCCGATTTAACAAAATGGCAAATTTAGAGATCAATAATACCCTCCTCAGGCGTCTGCGCAACAGTTACCGGCTGGTTGTGATGAATGACGATACCTATGAAGAGGTGGTTACCTTCCGGCTATCCCGGTTAAGTGTGTATATCGGGCTGAGTACTGTATTTGTTCTGCTGGTGGGACTGACCATTGCCCTGATCGCCTTTTCCCCCCTGAAATACTATATTCCCGGTTATGGAACCAGGGAAAGCAGGACCGCTCTGCAGATACTGAAGATCCGTACCGATTCACTGGAACAGGCGCTCAAATATAGGGAGCAATACCTGGAAGGGGTAAAAAAGGTGTTGACAGGAAATACCCCCACACAATTAGACACGATTCCGGCCACTTTACCTAAGATTGAAGTGTCGAAAGATTAATTTTTATCATGCAGGATAAGCCCAATAACCCACTGATGCAATATGCCGGGCTGGCAGTACAATTGGCGGCCGGGTTGCTTTTAGCGGTTTATGCAGGGATGTGGCTGGATAAATGGATCGCTTTCGGGATACCTTTATTGATCTGGTTATTACCTTTACTACTGTTGATAGGCATGATGATCAAAGTGATCAGGGATACTTCAAAAAAATAATATGACGAAAGAATTCAGGAAAATGATCCGGCCATTAGCGGTTTTATTTGTAATGGCCACTGCTTTGCTACTAGCCTTCCAGGGCAGGCTGGCACAATGGAAAGTAGATTTGGATGTAGTGATCATTGCCAATATACTGTTACTGGTGGTAACGCTGCTCAATTTGTATTTCCAATTTAAAAATATCAACCATCCCAATCCCAATGCCATCGTACGCGGGGTGATAGGGGCCACTTTCCTGAAATTATTCGGGCTGGGTGCCGCTGTGTTGATCTATCTTTTTACTGCAGGTGAGAGCCGTAGTGTGAATGCGGTATTCTTCAGCATGGGTCTTTACATACTTTACACCTGGTTAGAGGTGCGTATTTCTTTACGGCTGAACCCTAAAAAATAATGCCTGTATCCGAACATCCTATGCAGGCGCTGGCCAAATTTCTGCCTGACGGTACTTTTGACCGTGTTGTGGATTATGTGCACCATTATAAAGTGCATCTCACCATCAGCAAGCAACGAAAATCGGTGCTTGGCGATTACCGCCATGCGGGCTGGGGAGGCAACCACCGGATCAGTATAAATGGTAACCTGAATGCCTACGAATTCCTCATCACCCTGCTCCACGAACTGGCCCACCTGCTTACCTATGAGCAATTCAGGAATAAAGCAGAGCCACACGGCAAGGAATGGAAGAACCATTACAGCAGGCTGCTGGTAGACTTTGTACAGCAAAAAGTATTTCCCGCTGATATTGAAAAAGCGCTCCAAAAATCGATTATCAATCCTGCTGCTACGGCAAACGGGGAAACAGAATTGTTGCTGGTGCTGCGAAAATATGATATGGCTAAAAAAGAAGGACACCTGCACATCATCGATATCGCTGAAGGATCACTTTTTGCCACTGAAAACGGGAAAGTATTCCGCAAAGGCGCAAAGCGGAGAAAGCGTTTTGAGTGTGTTGAGGTAAAGACCGGGTTACATTATTCATTTAGTCCGATTACGGAAGTGCGGGTAATGGGAGAATAATTTATTTTCCCTTGCGGCACTGCGCCTCTACGCGTATTTTTTTTACCGCTGAGCCGCTGAGACGCAGAGTTATTTATGCCTATTTTTACTGAACACTTTACTTTTAATAAAATTATACCATGAAAAAAATAGTTGTTTGTTTTCTCCTGATCTGTTCCGGGCTTCAGTTGGTACAGGCGCAAAATAAAAAAGAAAAATCTTTACTAAGGCATGTTGTGCTGTTTAAATTCCAGGATAAGGCGACCCCGGGCGATATTAAAAAATTGGAAGATGCTTTCCGGGCCCTGCCGGGAAAGATCAGCGAGATCAAGGGTTTTGAATGGGGGGTTAACAACAGCCCTGAAAAAATGAACCAGGGACTAACCCATTGTTTTTTCCTCAGTTTTCACAGTGAAAAGGACAGGGATGCGTATCTGGTACACCCCGCTCACAAAGATTTTGTAGCGATGGTAGGA
>JBKJPR010000365.1:0-3375 GCA_046594275.1 Sediminibacterium sp. | reverse complement strand
TGCGGTAGAGGATAAAACCAATTAAGGAAAGTACTGCAAGTACTGCCAGCAAACCATACGTTCTGATTTTACTTTGGGTTTGAATTTTTTCTTTTTCCAAATTCTCTAAACGCATGGCTTCTCCAAGCGATAGCTTTTGAAAATCTGCCAGGTTTTGAATTCTTATTTTATATAAACTGTCTTTTACTGTTAATGCCAATCCCTGGTATTTGTATGCACTGTCAGCCTGATTGTTTAATTTATAGGCGAGGTAGAGGTCTTCATAAGCACTTCCCATATTCGTTTCCCGGTCAGCTATACCACCAAATGATTGAATGACTTTTAGATTATACACAGCATAGCTTAAAGCTAAATCCTTTTTATTCTCGATGAGGCAAACCTTAATAAGACGATGATTTATTTTTGCAATATCATTTTGATTATTTTGAGTAGTAGCTGAAAACAAACCTTCATTGTAATATTTTTTGGCTTGCAGGGTATCTCCCTTTTCCAAAAAAATATTGCCAATAGTGAGCATATTATTGCCAATATACTTTTGTGCCAAAGGATTTTTTGAAAGAACTTGTGCCTTTTTTGCAAAATATAATGCCGAGTCAGGCTGGTTCATTTTTAAATAAGCGGTTGCTAAATTCATATTTGCTACCATTTGACGGTCGGGATGATTAATTTGAGTGGCAATGCGTAATGCCTCTTTTAATTGCACTATTTCCTGCTCAGGGTTTTCGGTATTAAGCATTAAACCACCTAATAGATGGTGGGTTGTTGCAAGAACAGTAAGCCTGCCCTTACCGGGAATGGGAAACTGGGCTATTCTCCAGCCTGGCACTTCTTCATTTTTGGGATCTTTCGCAATATTAAGTGCCTGCAATAAATTCCTGAACGATTCCGAGTATCTGCCAATGTTACTATACTGATACCCTTTGCTGACTAAAGCAAAAGCTTCAGCCAGTTTTTGGTTGTTTTGTCTGGCGAGGGTCAACCGCTTTTCAGCATAATACAATGCTGAATCTCTGTTTACTTCAAAATAGTAAAAATATAAATCTACGCAGGCATTATGCCGTGCCGAGTCGGTTGTTGCAGTTTGCAAACTAGTTCGCAAGCTATCTGGCTTGGTTTGTTGGGCATTTGCCAACATCGTTACAAAAAGTAACGCTAATAAAATAAATATCTTTTTCATTGGTTATCTTCTTTTGTAGCGTTAGCAATTTCAATAGCCTTATGCAGTTTTTCCAAAAACCATTTTTTTGATGGCAACTCAGTTAGATATTGTGCCACTCTTATTTCTGTTTGGTTCAGCATCAGCAATTCAATGTGTTCTGTGTTGCCTTCGCTACACAGCAGCAAACCTATTGGTGGGTTTTCGCCTTCCTGCATTTCATGTTTCTCCAGCCAGCTTAAGTACAATTCTATTTGTCCTTTATGCCTGGGTTTAAACTTTCCCAGTTTTAAATCTACCGCCACCAGCGATTTTAATTTGCGGTGGTAAAACAATAAATCCAAATAATAGTCGGTGCCATCCACCGGAATTCTTTTTTGCCTTTCTACAAAGGCAAAGCCTTTGCCCATTTCCATAATAAATGCCTGCATGTGGTTGAGTATGGCATTTTCCAAATCCGTTTCAGAATGATTGCCAGACAGCCCCAAGAAATCGAGTACATAAGTATTTTTAAAGATCAAATCAGGAGAAATAATTTCCTCTTTTTGCAGTTGAATAATTTCTTTGCTGATAACATCTTCTGGTTTAGCAGCAATGGCTGTTCTTTCAAAAAGCATTTTATCCATTTGGGCATCCAGTTCCCTCACACTCCAATGTTCTTCTTTTGCTTTTACGCAATAGAAAAGCCTTTTATTTTCGTTGTCAATGCTGCAAAGCATCCTGAAATGGCTCCAGGTTAATTCTGCACACAGTGTGTGCAGAATCTCTGCATCAGGAAAAACTTCGTAAAATTTTGTGCAGTTCCATAAATGCCTTTCGCTCCAGCCACGGCCAAATTCGGCAGTCAGGTTTTTAGAAAGTTCTGTGATGATGTTTTTTCCATATTCAGCCCTTGTATCATTCAGCAAGGTTTGTTTAATATGGCTGCCCACCTGCCAATATAAAAGTGTAAGCTCCTTATTTACCTCAACAGCAATCCTGCTGCGGCTTTGCCGTACCAGTTCTAAAATTTGTTTGGTAAGAACATTCATGTGCTTTTTATTTTTTTAGATTGGTAATACAATTACAAACTCACTTCCTTCTTCCTCCTTCGTTTCTACTTTCAATTCTCCGCCATGTCCCTTGGTTACAATATCATAACTTAAAGATAAGCCCAGACCTGTTCCCTGCCCGGTGGGTTTGGTGGTAAAGAAAGGCTGAAAAATTTTATCTAATATTTTTTTAGGAATACCGGGTCCGTTGTCTCTCACTTTTATTTCTACCTTATCGCCTAATTTTTTTGTGCTTACCCAAACAGTAGGCTCGTGTTTATACGCAGGGTCTTTGAACCCCCCTTCGGGGGGCAGGGGGGCTGCATAAAAAGCATTCGTCAGTAAATTCAAAATCACTCTTCCAATATCCTGCGGTATGATGTTGATATTACCAATTGTCTCATCAAAATCAGTTTTCATCGTTGCATTGAATGAATTGTCTTTTGCCCTTAAGCCATGATAACTCAATCGTAAATATTCATCACACAAGGCATTAATATCTGTTGGTTCTTTTACGCTACTGCTACTTCGTGAATGTTGCAGCATTCCTTTTACAATGGCATCGGCACGTTTGCCGTGGTGGTTTATTTTTTCTTCGTTGGCTATTACATCATTGGCAATTTCTTTTGCATCAGTAATATTTCCTTTATCCATTTCATCTTTCATTTCAACCAATAACTCTTTGTTTACTTCCGAAAAATTATTAACAAAATTCAACGGGTTTTGAATTTCATGTGCAATGCCGGCAGTAAGTTCTCCAAGACTTGCCATTTTTTCGGATTGGATGAGTTGTGATTGGGTGGATTTTAAATTGGCCAATGTTTTCTCCAAAACTTTATTTGCTTTTTGCTTTGAACGAAAACGATAGTAAACGGTACCGGCAAGTATCAGTAATAATGCAGCGATACCAATAGTGAAATTTTTTGTCAGTGCGGATACCTTATTTTCACTTTCCAGTTTTGTAATGGAAATTTCATTTGCATTCATCTGTTGCTCTGTTTCAAAACTAATGGAACGATACTTTGCCTGATCGGCCAATAAACTTGCCTGTAAACTAATATAAGATTGATAGGCTTCGCTTGCCTTCAGATGGTTGCCCATCTTACCATATACTTCTGCCAATAATTTGTAGTCACGCAACAATTCAGGACGAACGGGAGCACACCAGGTAATATCTTGCTGCAGCCA
>JBKJPR010000334.1:0-6719 GCA_046594275.1 Sediminibacterium sp. | reverse complement strand
CAGAAAATGGGATGGCCGTGTAAACGGTATTCCACAGGGCAGCGGCACCTATGTGTGGACATTCAGTTATACAGACAGGAATACGGGGCAGAAAGTGGCGTTGAGTGGGACGACGGTGTTGATTAGATAATTAATAATTAGTAATTAACCTGTTGTGCCATTGAAAAAGAAAAAAATATTTAATAGAAATCTATAATATACCTATGAATCTATGTGTTTAATTTTTTTTTAACACATAGGTGGATAGGAATACATAGAATACCAACCTGGATCATACTGCGATGTAATTTTTAATAATTAATTATTTCATATCCTCTCCTGAGAACTGCAACGGCAGTAACATTCCTGCTTTTGGAATGATGAATACTTTACCATCCATACCTCCCAATATTAAGCGGATAGGTTGGCCGAAACGGGATTCATATTCTGCCAAACTCTGGCGGCAAATACCGCAGGGTGAGATGGGGCGATTACTGACTCCATGATTATTGTGGTAACTGATCGCTATCGTATGGACAGACACACCGGGATATAAAGAAGAAGCGGCTGATAATAATACTCTTTCTGCACATATGCCAACGGGGTAACTGGCATTTTCCTGGTTGGTACCCGTTACGGTTTTCCCGTTGGCCATTTGTGCAATTGCTCCTACCTGGAAATGTGAGTAAGGCGCATACGCTGACTGGGTGGTCTTCTTGGCCTCATTCAATAATACAGCATCCTCTTTGGAAAGCTCCTCTATAGAATTGTATACCTCAAATTTGAAAACAGATTTTTGATGTTCCATGGTTAACGTATTTGTATAAGAAAGCTGCGAGCCATGAGCGTTGAGCTTAGTGCAAAAAGTAGAAATATCCTGGCTCAAAGCTCGCAGCTAACAGCTCATAGCTTACTTAATGCTGTTGAACAGTCGTTTCCAGCGCGGCCCTTTTTCCCAGCTAAACCAGATCAATGAGGCTTTTCCTACAATATTGGTTTCGGGTACAAAGCCCCAGTATCGGCTATCCTGGCTGCGATGGCGGTTATCACCCATCATCCAGTAATAGGTAAATTTCGTGGTATAGTTAGTGGCTTCTTTGCCATTGATGATGAACTTGCCATTCACTTCCTCCAACGTGTTGTGTTCATAGGTAATGATCAGTCTCCTGTAAATAGAAATGGTCTGCGCATTCAGCGGTAATACATCGCCTTTCTTAGGAATTTTCAGCGGGCCATAATTATCTATTGTCCATGGATAATTGGCTTCATCATTTGGAAAAGTGGCACCTACCTGGTTTTCAGAATAAGGGGCCACTGATTTTACATTGGGCTGCTTTCTTACCTTCTCTGCCTCGGCCGCTGTCATGTTCAGCACCATGGTACCCGGCCTGCTATTATCTATCCTGACCTGGTCACTGGCATTTTCCTCATTGATGCCCAGTTCATCTTTTAAAAATTCTTCTGTAAAAGCGGTGCCATTGGTTTCCACAATGAATTCTGTTTCCGCATAAGGCGGAACAAATGCCGGTTGGTTATTAATGAGCAGACTGCCATTCTTAACCTGCAACACATCGCCACCTATGGCTACGCAACGTTTAATATAATTGTCTGTTTTATCCATCGGGTGCACCAGTACAGGATACATTTCGTTGAGAGCCGCGCGGTTGCCTTTGAACTGGTATCTCAGTTCATCATAATACAGGACCTTGCTTCCGTGTTCAAGATCATTGATAATGGTATCACCTGCGGGAAAATTAAAGACCACTACGTCATTCCTTTTCACCTCGGTAAAAGCCGGCAACCGTTTATACGGCAATTGAACGGCTTTGATATACGAAGGGGTGGTTTGAGAAAAAGGCATCGTGTTATGTACGAATGGAAAAGATAAAGGTGTTTGCGGGATACGTGCGCCATAACTCATCTTGTTCACAAACAGGAAATCGTTCACCAGCAAAGTCTTTTCCATACTTCCGGTGGGTATCACATACGCTTCAAATACAAATGTGCGGATAAGGGTAGCCGCCACAATGGCAAATACGCCGGCATCGATCCATTCGCGAGAAGCGGGTTTATGGTAATGTTTTAATATTTCGCCACCATGCCATTTTACTTTCGGCGAAAATCCAAGATAAGGGAAGTAGATAAAGGGGAGAAAAACAGTGGCTGCATGATCGGGAACAGTCACTTTTTTAAAGTGCATCACAAAAATGATGGTTATCCAGATGGTGATAAATTGCCCGGCTATCGGTATGAACTGGAACCAGAACCAATATTTCCGGATATGGCATTTTTCAACGATCAGCCAGGTATTATAAAAAGGAATGAATGCTTTCCAGGGTTCAATTCCGGCCTTTTTAAACATGCCATACATACCCACATGCCAGCCAATAACACCAATAACGAATAGAAATAAACCCATAGTTTAAAATTAAGTAGGAACAAAAATATCCTTTTCACCCACAACGTAAAGCTTTCCAGGCAAAAGTTTTCCTAAATTAAGGTGTTTCAGGAATTAAGCGCAGGTTACTTAGGCATCACATAACTATCAATATCCCCGGCAGTAATCTCTTGACCCGATAAAATAATGAGGCGTTCCACTACATTGCGCAGTTCGCGGATATTGCCCGTCCAGTTATGTTTCAGCAACTCCTCCATCGCTTTTTTATTCATTGATTTTTTAGCCTGGCCATATTCTTCGGCTATATCAGACAGGAACCTGTCAACCAGCAAGGGGATATCCTCCTTTCGTTGATTTAATGAGGGTACATGTATCAGTATCACACTTAACCTGTGATACAGGTCGATCCGGAAATTCTTCTCGGTTACTTCCTGTAAAAGATCTTTATTCGTTGCGGCTATCACCCGTACATCAACCAGTATCTCTTTTTCGCCACCTACCCTTGTGATCTTACCTTCCTGTAAAGCACGCAACACTTTAGCCTGTGCGTTCAAACTCATATCACCGATCTCATCAAGAAACAAGGTACCTCCATTGGCCTGTTCAAACTTACCGATGCGTTGTTTGATGGCAGAAGTGAAAGAACCTTTTTCATGACCGAATAATTCACTCTCAATCAATTCGCCGGGTATGGCTGCACAGTTCACTTCTACGAGGAGGCCACCGGCACGGCTGCTTTTTTCATGCAGCCACCTGGCCACGAGTTCTTTACCGGAACCATTCTCACCCGTTATCAGCACCCGCGCCTCTGTTGGCGCTACTTTCTCAATGGTGTCTTTTATTTTCCGGATCGCCTCACTCCCACCGATCATATCCTGCACTTTAGCTACTTTCCTTTTCAGTATTTTGGTTTCTTTTACCAGTATGGTTTTATCCAGCGCATTGCGGATGGTGATGAGTAAGCGGTTAAGATCGGGGGGTTTGGCTATATAATCAAATGCCCCTTTCTTTACAGCATCCACTGCCGTTTCAATATTTCCATGGCCGCTGATCATGATTACCGGCACTTCTGAATTAGATTCAATCACTTTCTGCAAGAATTCTATCCCGTCTACTTTCGGCATCTTGATATCGCAAAGAACCACATCATATGAGCCTGATGTGAATTTCTTAAGCCCATCTTCCCCATCAGAAGCTTCTTCTACGGTAAAGCCTTCATTACTGAGGATTTCCTTCAACACATTACGGATGGCTTTCTCATCGTCTATGATCAAAATATTGGGCATACGGCAATTATTTGTTGCTAAGATAAACTAAGTTCCCATGAGGAAGATACAATGAGCCTGTTAAGGCTTTGTGACAATAACAGGGTTATTCGCATACGTTAAAAGCGGAATTGAACCCCTGCAAAAAAATTCCTACCCGCTGCCGGGTTATAATACCGTTTACCTGCAGCATTGATATCATTGCCCAGGCTATAGTGTACGTTAAAGAGGTTATCGATCCCCGCAAAAATGTTCAGTTGGTTTTCTTTTTGTTTACACCGGTAGCCCAGTTTTACCTGCATTAACCGGTAGGCATCTGCATACACATCATTGGCATCTGTTAAGGGTAATGAAGAAGTGTAGTTGAGGGATGCATTCATATACAAACCTTTTACGGTCTCTATATCTATCCCGCTTAGCCATATATTGCGGGGTACACCTGTTAACCCGTTGCCTGAATAATTATTAACTGCCTGCTGGTAATTTTCAAAGCGGTAGGGCTGGTAACTGTAACTGCTCCATATATGCAGCCCTGAAAAAAAGGATCCCGCTTTTTTAAGTAACTGGTATTTGATCAACGCTTCTATTCCTTTTTGTTGGGTGCCTCCGGCATTCACAAAATATTCTGCACCAGCCGCATTGTTCCTTCTTACAATAGCATTCTGAAGCCGGAAAGAATAACCGGCAACATCAAATAGCAAATGCTGGTCAAACAATTCCCCTTTGATTCCGGCTTCATAATTCCAGCCGGATTCAGCCATCAGATCGCCATAAAAATTACCATCCGATGGCCTTAGTTCTGCCAGGGTGGGTGGCGAAAACCCTTTGGCAGCAAGGATATAGACAGATACATCCCTGGTGAGGCGGTACAGCACAGAGAAACGCGGCGTAACAACAACATTGATATTCCTGTTCACATAAGATGAATTGATAGCTGTGAGCCGCCTGTACCTGTATAGCTGGTTATTCAGGCTGAAGCCCGCAGTGAAGTTCCATTTTTCACCAACCGTAAATTGCATTTGCGTAAAAGCGAACCATTGATTGGCGTACACATTGTCTTTGAACTGGACCGTATCCTGAACCCCGGACCGGTTGCCAAAGACATTGATCTGTGAATGATTATATAACCATTCTACCCCGTTTATCCATTGGAAAGAAGTTTGGGTTGATCTTGAACGGAACACAAGGTTAGCGCCAGCGCCAAAATTATTTTCTGCCCGTTTTTCATAATTGGTAATGAACGGATTGCTGAAAGCAGTGTGATTACCGGTAACAAACGATCTCAATACAAACCGATCACTGAGCGTTGCTTCATGGCTTACGCCGCCGAAAATGGTTTTGTTATAGATAGCTGCCTGCTGCTGTACGGAACCTGGAAAAGCGCCTGCAGGCTGGCGCGATAATTTCGGGTTTGCCTGCATCTGTACCAGGTTGATGCCTCCCGGTGTCTGGTAGTACAGATCGGTATAGAAAAAAAAGGATTTCAGTTGCTGTTTTTTCCATTGCCAGGCGGTTTGCCACATCACAGCATCCCTGCGCATAGCTGATTGCTCACGGTAACCATCAGACTGCTGGTGGCTTTGTTGCAAAGAAGAGGCAAAATGATCTGCCGTGTATTGCCAGCCTGCATTCTGCCGGAATAATCCATTCGATCCACCCGTGATTCCCGCCACAAAATTGTTTTTTGGGTTCTTTGAAAAGGAAAGGTCCGATCGCAGCAGCAAAGCGCCACCTGTTCCGGCCCCATACACACTTGCGGCAGGACCCTTAATGATCTCAGCTCCGGTTAACTGGCTTATATCGGCCAGGTTCAGGTAGGTGTTACCGCCTCCATCAGTCAACGGAATATCGTTCCAGTAAACCTTTACATTCCGCACACCAAAAGGGGAACGCAACAAACTGCCACGTATCGATAACCGGTAACTGCCGGGTGAACGTTCTTCCATCCGCACGCCGGGCACGGTATTTAACACAGGAACAAGGGATGCAGGAGCATAGCGGTTCATTTCCCGTGACCCCACTATGGCCACCGCTGCGGGCACTGCTTTCCATTGTAACCGGGTATGGAATGCCTCAACTGTGACTTCCTGTAAAACACTGTCACTGCCCGCATACTGTTTTACACTGTCTGCTGTCTGGCAAAATAATATACCGGGGATCATACAACTACTTATCCAAAAGGCTAACCGCATACATCTGTTATTCAAAAAATATAAACCAAGATAGGGAGAAAACAAAAACCCGGAGCGCAAGGCCACGGGTTTGTTGTATGATTTGTTTGTTCAGCTTATTTTTTCTGGTACATCACTTCTTTTACCAGCTTCACCGTTCTGGCAATATCGGGCATGGCCAGTGCGGCAAGATTGGGTGCATAGTGCATAGGCGCATCTGCACTGGTTATCCGGCGGATAGGTGCATCCAGGTAGTCAAACCCCTCTTTCTGGATCCGGTAACTGATCTCGGAAGAAACCGAAGCAAATGGCCATTGTTCTTCCACGATTACCAGGCGGTTGGTTTTTTTGACACTCTCCAGGATGGTCATCCAGTCAAGAGGGCGGATACTTCTGAGGTCGATCACTTCAGCGCTTACACCCTCTTTTTCCAGTTCAGCAGCAGCTCCCAGGGCCACTTTCATCATTTTGTTGTAGGAAACAATGGTCACATCCCTGCCTTGTTTTTTAATATCTGCTTTACCAAAAGGGATATAGTATTCCTCATCGGGCACATCGCTTTTATCGCCATACATCACTTCGCTTTCCATGAAGATCACCGGATCCTGTTCGTAACGGATAGCCTGTTTCAGCATTCCTTTGGCATCATAGCCATTGGACGGCGATACCACTTTAATACCGGGTATATTGGCGAAGTAGCTTTCGAAAGCGGTAGAGTGTTGCGCGCCTAATTGCCCTGCGCTACCGTTAGGGCCGCGGAACACGATGGGGCAACCGATTTGTCCGCCACTCATCGCCAGCATTTTGGAAGCGGTATTCAATATCTGGTCCATGGCCAATACGGCGAAGTTCCAGGTCATATATTCTACAATTGGCCTTAATCCGCTTTGCGCAGCGCCTACGGCC
>JBKJPR010000320.1:0-8833 GCA_046594275.1 Sediminibacterium sp. | reverse complement strand
GCTGAATGTGCCTTCCGGAGTGTATTGCCGAACATTCACTTCATAAATATTTCCCTGTATGATCCAGGATGGATGATCATCTGTTTTGGCCGTATCATTTACTATAGAAGTATTGTTCCCACTTTTACAGGAAGCAAATGCAAACAAGAACAATAGAACGATGAGGCAAGATTTATTATGCATAGCAATCGGTTTAGTTCTTAAAATTAGGAAGAAATGTGTAAAACAAACACAATCGTCTTTGCGAGGAAGGAAGCAATCTGTGTTTAGGTTGCGCCAGCAGATTGATCAGCGGCATTCACGATAGTCAGAGTTACCCTTCGCTTCATTATTCGCGATGACGCAAACAAACCCTTTCTTTGTACCTCTAACCATAACTTATGGAAAAGCAACCTATGTACTATGGCGGTTACCTGCAACTGGATAAGATACTGGACGCCCAGCATCCCGTAAGTTTTGAAAAAGGCAATGAGCCGGCGCATGATGAAATGCTTTTTATCATCATCCACCAGGCGTATGAACTCTGGTTCAAACAGATCCTTTTCGAGCTGGATTATGCGATGGAAGTATTTGCACAGGAAAAAATAAACGATAATTCTGAGGATCTGAACCTGGTCCGCCACCGTTTACACCGGGTAATCAGTATTATGCAATTGCTGAACCAGCAAGTGCATATCCTGGATACAATGACACCCCTTGATTTTTTAGAATTCCGTAATTTACTCACCCCCTCTTCCGGTTTCCAGAGCATGCAGTTCCGCCTGGTTGAAGCCAGGCTGGGATTACAGATAGATAAGCGCCACCAGAAAGATTACTATAAACGTATGAACGAAGGTGGGTTTACCCAAAGCGACTATCAAAACATAACAGATTCAGAAGAAAAGAAAAACCTGTTGCAATTGGTGAACGACTGGCTGGAACGGATGCCATTTTTTACTCCAGATTACTGGAAGAATTATCAACCCTCAGCGCAATCATCGGTTACGAATCATCCTTTCTGGGATGATTACCGGCATATTTACCAAACAGGACTAACCGAAAGAGAAAAAAATAAACTACCCGATTTTGATTATGTATTTTTTGAAAAGCCCGCCGCCGACTATACACCTGAACAACTGGAAAATTTAAGAAGCAATTTCTCTCCTGCTGCATTAAGGGCGGCTTTGTTCATTATGTTATACCGCGATTTTCCGGTGTTCCAGACTTCTTACCAGATATTAGATTCGTTGATCGAAATAGACCACCTGATGAGTAACTGGCGGCACAAACACCTCATCATGGTTCGCCGAATGATCGGTATGAGGGTAGGCACCGGCAATACATCCGGCGCCGGGTATCTGGAAGGAGCCCTGAGTAAGCATTATGTATACAGGGATCTGTCGGGGTTATCAACTTATCTGATTGAAAGGAAAAAGCTGCCGAAGTTGCCGGAGGAACTAATAAGGAATTTAGGGTTTAATACCCCCTCTGTCACTGCGTGACATCTCCCCCTGGGAGGGGGAGAAAATTCTGCTTTCCTCCCCTCGCAGGGGAGGTATCCGAAGGACGGAGGGGTAAAAACGACTTCTCAATCTCCTCCAGCACCTCTTTCAAATTCTCAAACACTTTTTTATTCTCAAACCGCAGTACCCTTATTCCCTGTTCTCTTAAAAATGCATCTCTCTCCGCATCCAGTATTTTGCCTTGTTTGGTGTAGTGGTGCTGGCCATCCAGTTCAATGGCCAGCTTTTCATCAACACAATAAAAATAAAGAATGTAATTCTGTACACTGAACTGCCTTCTGAATTTTCTGCCTGCTAATCTTCTTTTTTTCAGAAAGATCCACAACATTTCCTCCGCCGATGTAGCATTATTGCGAAGCTTTTTTCGGTTAGCCTCCAGTCTTTTTAGATTATTGATGCGGTCATTTTGATAAACCATACAAAAATAAAAGTACTAACCCCTTCTGTGTATGGAGATAGATTAATACTAAGTATTAATACTCGCCACTCCTATTTATATCTCTCCCCTCCCAGGGGAGGTGCCCAAAGGGCGGAGGGATCAAATTACCTTACATTCGTACCGTAAATGTTACATATGACCCGGTTATACGCCATCCTGCTTTTCTTTTTTACCACCCTACATGTCTACGCCCAGAAAAATGAGAAAGTCTTACCCATCGATCCCAATATCAGGATCGGTAAACTCAGTAATGGGCTCACCTACTATATCCGCAAAAACCAGGAACCAAAGAACCGTGCCGAATTAAGGTTAGTAGTGAATGCGGGGTCTATACTCGAGACCGATAAACAGGTAGGATTGGCACATTTCGTAGAGCATATGTCTTTCAACGGAACGGAACATTTTAAAAAGAATGAACTGGTCAATTTTTTAGAGAAAAGCGGTGTGAACTTTGGCGCCGACCTGAATGCATATACCTCTTTTGATGAAACGGTGTATGAATTACAGGTGCCTACAGACAGCCCGATGGTGTATAAACAAGGCTTACAGATTCTTGAAGACTGGGCACATGGTGTAAGTTTTGAACCTTCAGAAATTGATAAAGAGCGTGGTGTGATTGTGGAGGAATGGCGGCTGGGCCGGGGTGCAGATGCCCGGTTGCGCGATAAATATTTTCCTGTATTACTGAAAGGATCGCAATATGCCAAACGCATGCCTATTGGAACTAAAAGCAATATTGATACAGCTCATTACAATACACTTACCTCCTTTTATAAGGATTGGTACCGCCCCGATCTGCAGGCGGTCATTGTAGTAGGTGATGTGGATGTGATGGAGACAGAAAAAATGATAAGAGAACATTTTGAGAATATCCCCGCGGCGGTCAATCCGAAAAAAAGGATCCAATACAGCATCCCTTCACATACCGAAACACGCACGGCTATTTTAACGGATCCAGAACAACCGTATAACGTGGTGCAAATTTATTACACGCAACCTGAAACACCACCTATTAAAACTGAGGCGCAGTTCAGGGCCGAAATCGTGCGCGGATTATTTAACCAGATGATGAGCAGCCGCCTCGACGAGATAGCGCAAAAACCAGAGGCCCCATTTCTTTTTGGAAGCAGCAGTTACGGAGGTTTTATCGGCGATAAAGACGCGTTTTCTTTATTAGCAGTGGCCAAAACCGGCAAAGACATCAATGCATCTATTCAAACCCTGCTCACCGAAAATGAAAGAGTGAAACAATATGGATTTGTGCAGACTGAGTTGGAACGTGCAGTAAAGAATACACTCTCACGCGTGGAGAATGCCTATAATGAAAGGGATAAAACCAAGTCTGCTGAACTCTTACAGGAACTGGTTCAGCATTATTTAAAACAAGAAGCTATTCCAGGTATTGAATATGAATATGCATTGTATGGGAGGTTTCTGCCCACTGTAACCTTGCAGGAAGTAAACAGCCTTATCGCACAATGGATTAAACCAACCGACCGCTCCGTGGTAATCACCGCTCCGGAAAAAGAAAAAAATAACCTGCCCACCCAGTCTGCGGTACAGGGTATGCTTAACAAGCCCTTAGGCAAATTGAAAAACTATATTGATAAAGTAAGTAGTGGTTCTCTCCTGCCGGTAGCGCCTGTTGCGGGCAAAGTGGTATCTGAGAAAAAATACGAAGGGCTCGGCACTACAGAATGGGTATTGTCTAATGGAGCACGTGTAATACTGAAACCCACTACTTTTAAAAATGATGAGGTGCAGTTCTCAGCTATCAGTTGGGGTGGCAGTTCTTTGTATAGCGACAGTGATTATGTGAATGCTTCCAATGCAGCTATGGTGGTAGCTACGGGAGGTATGGGTAACCTTGATATGCAGAGCCTGCAAAAAGTACTCAGCGGCAAGAACTGTTATGTAGCGCCATCCATTGCCGCTTACATGCAGGGCATGAATGGCAGCAGCAACGTTAAAGACCTTGAAACCGCGTTCCAGTTGTTGCACGGCAGTTTCGTGGCCCCACGTAAAGATCCTGAAATGTTTAAAGTGGTGAAACAGCAGATCAAAGCTCAATTAGAGAATAAAGATAAAGATCCGGGTTCTGTGTTTGGCGATTCGATAAATTATATCATGGGAAATTATCATTTCCGTCGGAAACCTTTTGGTATGGCGGAACTGGATCAACTCAACCTTGATCGTTCTTTTGAGATATATAAAGAACGATTTGCCAATCCCGGGCAGTTCCTTTTCACCTTCGTGGGGAATTTCAGTACGGATAGTATCAAAACCCTGATAGAAAAATATGTAGCATCATTACCTGGTTCTATACAAAAAGAAAACTGGAGGGATGTGGGCATCCGCTACCCTGCCGGACGGATCAGCAAGATCATACGAAAAGGCAGGGAGAGCAAAGCCAGTGTACGGATATTCTTTACCGGCAATACCAGCTATAGTGAAACGGATGACCTGCAACTGGGTCAGCTCTGCAAAGCACTTAGCATAAAACTTCGCGAAGTATTGCGGGAAGATGCAGGGGGTGTATATGGGGTAGGCGTAAGCGGCGGCATAAACCGTGAACCGGTAAACAATTACAGCATTAACATCCAATTTGGGTGCGCACCTGAGAATGTAGATAAACTGGTGGCCCTGGTAATGGAAGAGATTACAAACACGAAAGCCAATGGCGTGGCTGCTGTGAATGTAGATAAAGTGATCGCTGAACAACTACGTGCCTGGGAAGTGGACATAAAAGAGAACAGTTACTGGCGGTACCGGCTGGAACAACAGTTTTTCAGGAATGCCGACCCACTTAAAATTTTGAATGCAAGGGAAAGGATACAACAATTCTCAGTAGCCCGTTCCAAAGTATTGGCAAGCCAGTATTTTAATGAGGTGAATATGGTGAAACTGGTGTTGTTGCCGGAGGGGAAATGATTGTTTTTGCTTTTGGAGGAGCGGTATATGATACTAAAAAACGCAATGGCAACTGGTTCTCAACTTCGGGGTTGATTCAGAAATTTTTAGTACCTTTAAATTCAAAATTATTAACCATGAAATACGGAGAAATAAGCATAGACCCCGAGGTAATGAGTGGCGCTCCTGTATTTGCAGGAACCCGTGTTCACATTCAAACCCTTTTCGACTATATTGAAGGTGGTGAAGATTTGGCAGAGTTCCTTGACGACTTCCCTACTGTTTCCAAAGAAGCGGCACGCGCTGTTCTGGAAATGGCTAAAAAAACGCTCACAACCGAGAAGCTGCTTCATGAAAATTTTGCTTGACGAAAGTTTACCCCGAAAATTAAGAAATGACTTTGGAGATGATCATGAAGTCTGGACTGTTCGTGACAAAGGCTGGCTAAGTAAAAAAAACGGCGAACTCTTAAAACTCATGATTGATGATGGGTTTCACCTTTTTGTAACTGCTGACAGAAATATTCAGTATCAACAGAATGTTGGGAAACTACCCATTAGGATAGCCGTATTATGTGCATCCGACAATAGAAGAATGACACTGCAAAGTCTTATTCCGAATCTGTTTAAAAGAATTTCTGAAGGTAACCTGCCTAACGTAATTGAAATATCTGTGGATTAACCGTCTGCCGCTAAAAAAGCCTGCAAAACAGGCACCTGATAAATGAGAAAGATCATTTTAAAAATCATCAAATACGCAGTACTGTTTTTTGCAGCCATTGTCTTGTGCATGATTTTCTTATCAAGGACCTACAACGTCCCCCCTTTCCAGAAAAAAGCAGGCATACAATACTGGGACCTGGCAACGGGTTCAAAGATCGGGTATACCCATATTCCGGCAAAAGGACAGAAAAAACCGTATCCTGTTATTTATTTACATGGCGGCCCTGGCGGATATATCAACGACAGGAATATAGAAATGCTTTCACCTCTCGCTGAAGATGGCTACGATGTGTATTTATACGACCAGGTGGGCGGAGGGCAATCGAACCGATTAAAAAATATCAAAGAGTATACTGCGGAACGGCATAGGAAAGACCTGGAGGAAATAACCAAAAAAATTGGCGCCCGAAAAGTGATACTTATCGGCCAGTCATGGGGGGCCGAACTCGCAACCTTATTTATCGCTGCTAATCCCGATAAGGTTGACAAATGCATATTCACCGCTCCAGGCCCTGTTTACCCCATTCACAAAGACCTGGCTACCATCAAGTCCCCGGACAGTTTACGCCTTATGGACCCGTATTATTCTAACCATGAGGGAAATAAAGAAGCCAGTAATATCAGGTCAAAAGTGATGGTGCTTTGGGCCGAAACTTTTGGTAAAAAACTGGCCCCGGATGAAGAGGCGGATAATTTTGAAACCTATCTCGGTTCCGTGGTGAACCGGTCTACTGTTTGTGACACTACGCGTATATTGCCTGAGGCAGGAGCCGGTTTTTATGCAAGGGTTATGACATTCAAAAGCCTGAAGCAAATAAAGGATCCAAGGCAAGCGCTTAAAAATTCCAAGGTCCCGGTTTTAGTGATGAAAGGCCAATGCGATAACCAGCCCTGGGGTTATACGGAGGAATACCTGGAACTTTTTTCCAATCATGAATTGGTGGTGATACCTGGTGCAGGGCATTTTATCTGGGTGGAGAAGCCAGCCATGTATGGTAACACCATCCGGGATTTTTTGAATAAATAAAACTCTCCGTTCCTTACATGGACAAGCTAAAGATATCAACCGCACAATTTGAAAACAGGAGTGGCGATAAAGCATACAACCTTTCCGTAATTGATTCGCTTGCGCAAAAAGCCGCTGCACAGGGTTCGAAGGTCATTGCATTCCATGAATGTTCGGTGACAGGGTACAGTTATGTACGGAATTTTTCCAAAGAACAGATGCTGGCAGTTGCAGAGTTCATCCCGGGTGGAGAAAGTATCGCAGCATTAACCGCAGTTGCTGCAAAACATGATATATCTGTATTGGCAGGCCTTTTTGAAAAAGACAAAGAAAACAACCTCTTCAAAGCCTATATATGTGTTGATAAGAATGGATTGGTTGCGAAGTTCCGGAAACTGCATCCTTTTATCAATCCATATATCACACCTGGTGATAGTTATTGTGTTTTTGAATTGTATGGATGGAAATGTGGCATTCTCATCTGTTACGATAATAACATTAATGAAAATGTAAGGGCCACTGCCCTGCTCGGTGCGGATATCATATTTATGCCGCATGTAACCATGTGCACCCCTTCCACCCGCCCTGGTGCAGGTTACGTGGATCCCCTACTTTGGGAGAACCGCGAAAATGATCCCAGTTCTTTGCGCCAGGAGTTTGACGGGGCAAAAGGAAGGGAATGGTTACTGAAATGGCTGCCATCCAGGGCTTATGATAATGCGGTATACGCTGTGTTCTCCAACCCCATCGGTATGGATGATGACCAACTGAAAAATGGTTGTTCCATGATCATTGATCCTTTCGGGGATATCATTGCCGAATGCAGAACATTGGGAGATGATATCGTTACTGCAACCATAACCCCAGAAAAACTCACCCAGGCAGGTGGATACAGGTATCTCAAAGCAAGGCGCCCTGATCTGTATAAAGACATTGTTGGCCGGCCCCATACACCGGAACAAAAAGTAATCTGGCTTGATCCTACAAAAAAATAAACAGTAATGCCGTAATGCACTTATTATTTGCCTGATAAGAGGTATTATTTTTGTATTTAATACAGTCACAGTTATCAAAATGCTTTTGTACCTGCACGTATGGGCCAATAAATCCGTTTAAACGAAGCTGGATGAGAAACTGTGTATTTTTTTACACAAAAACATGGTTATGCGCATCATACAACAAGGTTTCTTTTTTCTTTTTGTCACCTGCAGCTTGCTACAAACTACCCAGGCACAGGAAACAATGCTTATTAAGAAGCCATCTCCTTATAAAACAAGTTTTAAAACCGATGGGCCGATTATCGCAGCTGGGTTAGGATTAACCTATCTTGGCTATTCACTCGTTGTTAACAAGAAGGGTATTACACCCGCTGAACTTGCCAATAAGAAAAAAGAAAACATTCCTTTTTTTGACCGTGGCAATGCCGGCTTTTATTCGGAACGAGCCGATAAAGACAGCTATATACCCTTCCAGGCATCCTTTGCCATGCCCGTAATTATGTTACTGGCCAATAAGAATGAAAGACAGCATGCGGGGCAGATAGCAGCTCTATATGTGGAAGCAATGAGTATCTCAGCCTCTCTCTTTACCTTATCCGCGGGACTGGTAGAAAGAAGCAGGCCACTGGTATATGGTTCAAGCGCGTCTGTTGAAACCAAGCTTATCAATAATTCACAAAGATCCTTCTTTGCGGGGCATGTTTCCGCAACAGCAACAGCTACCTTCTTCGCAGCAAAGGTTTTCCAGGACTTCAATCCCGATTCAAAAGCGAGGCCGTATGTATGGGCCGCAGCCGCTGCTATACCTGCTGTGGTGGGGTATCTCAGATATAAAGCCGGGATGCATTTCCTAAGTGATAATATTCTGGGATATGCAATAGGGATGGGATGTGGTATTCTTGTACCACAATTACATAAAACCAATACATTCAAAAATCTGTCCATCGTGCCACAGGCAGGAGATGATTATAAAGGGTTGGCCCTTGTGTACCGTTTTAAATGACAACCATAAACACCAGGGCGTGAGTGGTGAGTGGTCAGTGGTAGTTGTCTTATAGACACTCAGTACTCACAACTTACATCTCACCATTCCCCATTCACCACTCACCATTCACCACTCACCACTCACCACTCACCATTCACCATTCACCACTCACCACTCACAAACACCCCCTCTGAAAATTTACAATTCCGATGAATACTAAACTGTATTATTGTATTACAAAATACAAGCAGTAAATCTATGGACAAAATCC
>JBKJPR010000210.1:0-2948 GCA_046594275.1 Sediminibacterium sp. | reverse complement strand
GAAGTAAGTACCACTTCAGCATAACTGGTGATCTCGAGTATCCTCTTTTTGCGCGAACGGTTGGTGATATGCACCCTTCTTAATTCCACATCATCTTCCGGCGATACTACAATTTCGGTATGCATTTCCAACCCATAATCGCGGCGCCTGAATTCGGCCCTGCCCTGCGAGAATACAGCTTCATAATTTTCTCCCTGTTGCAGGGTAGGCTGGTATGCAACCGACCAGTTGGCATTGGACTCTAAATCACGGATAAAACAGAAGGTTCCCCAGTTATCGGCGGTACTGTCTTCTCTCCATCGCGTAACCGCAATGTCTTTCCATCGGCTATACCCTCCTCCCGCATTGGTGACCATTACATTATACCGCCCGTTTGACAATAATTGCACTTCCGGTATTTCTGTCTGCGGGGTATTGATCACACGCATAGGTGTATCTATTCCCGGCAGGGAACTGGCATCGGCCATATGAATACCCGGTGAATAGAAAGTGGTGATCCTCGGTATCCTTTCCTGCAATAATAAAAGGGTTGCTTTGAACTGTGCCTCTGCTTCAAATCTTTTCTGCATGGGTTTATCACAAAGACAATAAGCGAGTGATAACAGGCTCATCCCTTCATGGTGAGCCATAAAAGAACGAACGATGGCATTGGTCTGGCGTCTGGGCAAACGGGATGGGGTATAATCTATAGCTTCATAGAATCCATACCGCCCATGAAAACCCTCATCATGCATTAGTTTTAAATTCCTGCATGCTTTTTCTGCATCTATTACCAGGGCCAGTACACAAGCATATGGTGCGATTACGAGGTCTTCACCGAGGCCACGCTTAAAACCAGTGCCGGGTACACCGAAAGCACGGTATTGATAATTCAAGTTGGCATCTACCAGGTTATATCCTGATTCAGAAATGCCCCATGGCACCCCACGCTTGCGGCCGTATTCTATCTGTTTCTGTACAATGGCCCTGCCGGTTTCATCAAGCAAGGTATTTTCATACGAAGGCATCACCAAAGCAGGCATCAGGTATTCGAACATTGATCCACTCCAGGAAAGCAGTAGCGGCGTTGTACCTACATTGGTCAACTGTCTTCCCAATGCAAACCAGCTTTCTTGCGGAAGTTTACCCTGCGCAATTGCCACAAAAGTGGCGAGCCTGGCTTCTGAAGCAAGAATGTCATAATAGCTGTTATCCCTTGCGTGTTCCTCTACGTTATACCCAATCGATAACAAATGCTGCGACCTGTTGTACAGGAAGTCATAATCCACGTTGGAAAGCTCTATACATTCCTGCACAAGGCGCTCTGTCATCAATATGAATTCTTTTGCACGCTGACTTCCCTGAACGATCAATACCCTGAATTTATCCAGCCATTCATTCTCTTCGTAGGTGTTGTCTGGGGTGTAATAACTGTTGATACGGGGCAAAAGAAATTGTTCAATTTTAGCCATCTCCCAGAAACCGGGCATTTCGGCAACCAAAGAAAAAGCGTTGAGAAACTTTTCAGGTACGGGTATCAATAACCAGGGAAGGAAATTATTGAGTTCCTGAATATTTGCTTTTAACTGCTCCGTTACCTTCTGCGACCATTCTTCCAGCTCGGTATCAGGAGCCGGGTTCAAACGAAGAACCATATCGGCCGCAGATAACTGCAATTTATCCAGCGTTTGCTTCAAAGCGATCAATCCTTTGGGCCTTACTTCACAACAGATATGCGTCACTTCTTCCAGGAACTCCTGGACCTGGTCATTGCCGGGCGCTTTTTCTTTCAGAACAGCTACTGTATCCCGTATGCCAGCAAATATGTTATCTGGAACGATCTTATCATGTTGTAAGGCATGCAAACCCTGTTTTAGTGTCAGCAGATGGCCCACCAGGTTGCCACTATCCACAGTAGAAATATATCTCGGATGCAAAGGCTTTAGTGAAATGGTATCATACCAGTTATACAAATGACCATGGTACTTTTCCATTCCCTGCATGGTACCCAGGGTATTGGTGGTACGTTGAATTAACTGACTGGCAGTAATGTACCTGAAGTCATAGGCGGAAAGATTGGATAAAAGGCAAAGCCCGATATTGGTGGGCGATGTCCGGTGCGCTATCCGTTCAACAGGCTGCTCCTGATAGTTATCGGGGGGCAACCAGTTATCTTCTTCTCCAACAAATGTTTCAAAAAAATACCAGATTTTTCGCGACAGGAGATGAAGGAAACCGATTTCTGCAACAGACAGTTCAGCTTTTTGTTTTTCCATCGGTAGGCTTACCCACCAGGAAAGGAAGGGAGAAAGTATCCAGAGGATAAGAACCGGTAAAGCCGAAAATAATTTTACCGGGTGATAAAAACTGAGGTAAAAAAATAATCCGGCAGCCAATGCCGGAACAAACCACATGGAAAGATAAGCTTTGGCAACATCATCATCGCGCTTTACCTGGTTCCTGAATGGGTCCCATTCCAGTAATTTCTTTTTGGAAACCAGCATCCTCCAGGTAGTCCGTACCATGGCATCTGTATTCATGATGGCCTCGTAGGGAAGAAATATAAAATCAAGACAGTACTGTGCAAAATGATTTAATGCTGCACGCAAGGAATAAATAGTGTGCTGTATAAGCAATACATCTTTTGGCTTCCGGATCAGATCCCAGCCCAAGACGATCACTGCGGGTAGTATTTTGATCATGATCACCGCCAGTGTCCAGAACCAGGCAGCAGAAGAAAACAGCCAGCCGTATAACAGGATCATCAGTAATGACATCGGAACCAATGAACGGCGCAGGTTGTCAAATATCTTCCAGACAGATAATGCTGAAACGGGATTCCGCTGTAACTTTTTATCAAAGCCCCGCACAAAAGGAAATATCCATTGTGCAATCTGCGCGTCGCCACGAATCCACCGGTGGCGTCTTTTTGCATCATCCTGGTAGGAAGAAGGATATTCTTCATATAA
>JBKJPR010000165.1:0-5106 GCA_046594275.1 Sediminibacterium sp. | reverse complement strand
TTTACATTTATTATTATGCTTGGCGGATTTTCAGGTATTTGCCTGATTTCTGCATTCAGTCATATTGAACAAACAAAACCCTGGACTGCACCCGATGTGGCTAAGAACAAAAAAAATTCGGTAGCCTCCGATGCCCAGGTTATTGGAACCGGTAAAACCCTGTGGGCCACACATTGTAAATCCTGCCATGGTAACAAAGGCTTGGGAGATGGCTCTAAAGCTGCCCAGTTAAAAACGGAATCCGGTGATTTTTCGAAAGCTGATTTCCAGGGCCAGACAGATGGATCAATGTTTTATAAATTATCTGAAGGCCGGGATGATATGCCTAGTTTTAAAAAGAAGGTACCTGATGAAGATGACAGGTGGGCCCTTGTACATTTTATAAGAACCCTGAAAAAATAGTTTTTCATAAAAGCGGCTTACCCATAAGCCGTTTTTTATTCCTGTTCAAAGCAGGCAAGCGAATATATATTACCCATGTCCCATAAACGGGTACCTATCAATTCTATAACATTATGCCAACTTCTCAAAAAGATCCATCAAGAAAAAAATTCCTGTTATGGGCTGCTGCTGTACTTTCTTCAGCAACGGTACTCCGTTTTTTTTCAGCGCCCAAAAAGCCAGTAAAAAGCGATACTGTAAAAATGCTTACGCAGGATGGCCGGCTGGTAGAGATAGATAAAAGCATGCTGGCTTCAGGTGGGAAAAAAATTTCCAACGAGGAACTGAAACAATGGGTAAAAAATAAACCGGCAAACAATAAAACTATTACCAATGAGCTGTAATTGCGGTGGTACCTGTAATAATGACCCGTCAGGCAATCAAAATAATTCGAGACGCGAGTTTCTTCTCACGGGCCTGCTCGCCACTGTTGCTGTGGCCGGTTGCAATGATGCAAAACATCCCTTTGCCACTGAAGATCAGGTGGCGCTGTCTGGTGAAAAAGTGAAATTGCTTTCTGTGAACGGTGAAGTGATTGAAATTGATAAAGCTTTCCTGAAGCCTGTGCCGGAGCTTCCGCATTTATCAAACGCAGAAGAAAGAAAAGGGATGCCGGGGAAAAAATTTGTGATGGTGATTGACCTGGCCCGTTGTAAAAATTTAAAAAAGTGTCAAAGCGCCTGTAATCATGCGCACCAGGTAAATCCGGGGCAAAACTGGGTAAAAGTGCTGGGTATGGAAGATGCAGACCATACAGCGCCCTACTGGCAACCTACCATCTGTATGCATTGTGATGAACCCCCCTGTGTAAAAGTTTGCCCGGTTGACGCCACTTTTAAACGGCAGGATGGACTTGTATTGATTGACAGTGACCGTTGTATCGGTTGCCGTTTTTGCATGGCTGCCTGCCCTTATTCAACCCGGGTGTTTAACTGGGAAGAACCCGTACAGACAAATAACGCTGAATTAGAAAAGCAAAACCCTGATCATCACGTAACGGTAGTGGCTGATCAGCATTATTCCTGTGAAACCAGTTTGCCACAGAAGAAAGGAACCGTAGGAAAATGTGATTTCTGTCCGGATATGACCAGAAAGGGCGAATTACCCCACTGCGTATCGGCTTGCCCCAATGGCGTATTTATGTTTGGAGACCTGAATGAAGACTCCGTAACCAATGGCGCTGAAACCTTCCGCTTTAGTCAATTAATAAAAGATAAAGCCGGGTATAGATTAATGGAAGACCTGGGTACTAAACCAAGGGTATATTATTTACCTCCGGTGAGCCGGAGTTTTCCTTATGAGTCAGGTCTTGAAAATGAAAATGAGTTCGACAAAAAAAATAAACATAAATAATTGGCCGTGGAAAATTCAACTTCTCTCACCACCGAACAAATCACCAGGGATCTTCTTCCGCAAAAATTTGGTAAACGTGGAATAATCTGGACCGGCATCCTGATTTTTATTTGCCTCGTTGGCGCCTTTGCCTATTATCGCCAGTTAAGATACGGCCTGGTGGTAACTCATATGAGGGATTATGTTTCCTGGGGTATTTATATTTCTAATTTTGTTTTCTTTGTTGCCATTAGCCTGGTAGGATCGCTTATTACAGCCATATTCCGGCTGGCTAACGTAAAGTGGAGTACGCCGCTCACTAGAATTGCGGAAATCATTGCTGTATCAGCTATCGTTTTTGCATCTCTCATTATCATAGTGGATATGGGCCGTCCGGAAAGGTTCCTTAATTTGATCATTCATGGACGCCTGCAATCTCCTATTCTTTGGGATGTGATTGTGATTGGCACTTATTTTTTAATCAGTCTGTTATTATTGTATTTTCCCTTATTGCCCGATCTGAAAATACTTCTTCAGTTTAAGGAAAAAACAGGAAAAGCCTTGCATAAATTATACCGTTTCCAGGGATCATTCTGGAAGGGAACAAAGGAGCAGTTCCGGATAAGCGATAAATCAATAAATATCCTTTGTATTGTTATTATACCGGTTGCCTTCTGCATTCACACGGTAACCTCCTGGTTGTTTGCTACTACCTATCGTCCCGGTTGGGACAGCACTAATTTTGGCGCTTATTTTATATCAGGCGCCTTCCTGGTAGGAGCAGGAGGCGTAGTGGTTGCTATGTATATATTCCGCCGGTATTATCACCTGGAAAAATATATTACAGAAATGCACTTTGAAAAAATGGGAAGAGTGGTGGTATTACTGGCCCTGTTGTACCTGTATTTTAATGTAAATGAATACCTGATTCCCGCCTTCAAAATGAAGAAACCGGAAGAAGCTCATTTAACCCAATTATTTGCCGGTGAATTTGCCCCCCTGTTCTGGTTTGCCATATTAGTGGGAATGATTATTCCGATTCTTATTCTGGTTTTTAAAAAAGGAAGAAAGCCACTCCCCATGTTTATTGTTGGGGTGATGGTAGTTTTGGGTGCCTGGTTCAAACGGTACCTGATTGTAACACCCACTTTATTGCACCCGTTTTTGCCCATGCAGGAAGTGCCGGAAAGTTATCACTATTATTTTCCAAGTTGGGAAGAATGGGCCATTGCCATGGGTTCTTTGGCAGGCGCTTTACTGGTGATTACTTTTTTCGCAAGGATATACCCGATTATTCCTATTCATGAAACCATAACAGAACAAAATGAAAAAGCTGAAACTATATAATTGTATACTGCTGTCTTTCTTTTTCACATGCCTGTTGCCTGGTAATCCGGTTGTAGCTCAGGATGATGCACCCCAACCTGAAAAATTGGTTAAACTGCATTATTTTAATTCTAATAACAACCTTCAGTACCTGTTGCTGGAAACTATTATAAAAACCGGAAAGAAAATACAACCGGATAAAAACAGGACTTTATGGATATTTCTGGACAGCAACCGGGCCGAAAATTTAATTGGTAAAGTTGTGACAGATGAAAAAGGAAAGGCTAAAACGGTTATTCCGCCTTCTTTAAAAACAACCTGGGATGCATTGCCAAAACATAAATTTGTAGCGGTGGTCGTAGCCGCAGGTAAAGAAAAGGAAGCTTCATTTGAGCTTGATATTACCAAAGCAAAAATTAGCCTGGATACCGCTTCAGCAGATGGCGCCCGGAGTATAACAGTTACGGTTCAGCAATATCAGGAGGATCAATGGGTTCCTGCAAAGGATGTGGAAATGAAAATTGGGATCCAGCGTTTGGGCGGTATTCTTACTGCCGGTGAAGCAGAAACCTATACAACCGATTCAACCGGGGCAGTAACCGTTGAATTTAAAAAAGACAGTATGCCCGGTGACCGGAAAGGAAATATTATACTGGTGGCACAAGTGGTAGATAATGATCAGTTTGGCAACTTGATGACAGAAAAACAAGCCTTATGGGGCATTGCAGGAAAAGAGGATAGTCATTTCTTTGATCAACGTACCCTATGGTCAACCCGGTTCAAGACGCCGATCTGGTTACTGGCAATGGCTTATTCTATCGTTATCGGTGTATGGGGCACGCTTATTTACCTTGTTATCCAGTTGGTTAAGATAAAGAAACTGGCGGTTTAAATCTTCTTTATATCCACCGGTATCAGCAGTATAAGTAACAAATAGTTTTCTAACATCGTCTATACGATAAATTATAATACAACCTGCACAAATCGTCAAGCTGAAAGGCGCTTCAAATTCTGACATGCAAAACTCGTTTAAAGCCAGATACAAAAAGGGATACATGCGTTCTATCCGTTAATGCAACAAATCGTAAACCAGGATGTGTTTGATCATATATGCGCCTGTATATTTAGCGAAGACCGGTTGGTTGTTATGCGGAGTATTGCGGCTGCGGTCAAAATTACTGTAGGTTATCCAGAATACCTTTTGCTACATAAGGAATCGTTGTTTAACAGGCTCAGTCATTCAGGAAACAAGAAGTGTAAATGGCATTTGGCCGTATTGGTACCCCGCTTACGACTATCCAAAACGAAAATTTTGTTTAATGAGCTTAGCCATACGATACAGATATTTTAAAATCAGAATTTGCTTACGGTTACAGTGGGCTTTAGAGAGTTTGCATAAGTAAGTTCAGGACAACTTATCAATAAAGCATACCCGGTTTTATCCCTTCACAGTATAGTACAATCGCTCTCATACCCCCCAGCCACCTGAATGGGGGGTTGATAAACCTATTCTTTTGTAATAGATTATCAATAGATGCAGTGACTAGCTGTACGGTTATTTAGGAGGTGGGCAGCCAATGATATCCCCCGCTATCCTGTGGAATTCAGGGCTGAACATACTTCCCAGGTTTAACCCGCGTAAGATGAGTATTATTCCGGTGGCTGTGATGAAAAAGGGAACTGCTTTTTTAAAAGTTCTTCTTATTCCCGGTGTTACTACCCGTGCACCATATCCGACCAACATCATTGCCGGTAGCGTACCGGCGCCGAACATAGCCATGAAGCCAATACTTTCCGGTAGTTGTGTTAATGATAAAGTGGCTGCCAGCGCTACATACACCATGGTACAGGGAAGTAATCCATTGGCCATTCCCAATAACAGGAAACTCCGCGGGCCTACATTTCGCTTTAATAATCCAGCAATGAATCTTAGCACCGAACTGTATAAACTACCCAGCAAGGGGAAACTGGTATTGTTTTTTTGTATGAAATAGGATCCTGCCAGGA
>JBKJPR010000012.1:0-2790 GCA_046594275.1 Sediminibacterium sp. | reverse complement strand
ACTTTCACCAGGCTTAGTATTTGGCCCACATTATCATGAATTTCCTGGCTGATGGAATTGAAGGTTTGTTCCTGGATTTCGATTTTCGATTGAAGTAGTGTTTGTTCAAAAGAGGCTTTTATGATCTCTTTTTCTTTTTCATGTAATTGATTTTTTTTATTAAACAGGCTGAACAGGAATACTATTGATAAAGCAAAAAACAGTACCAGGAATGTACCCAATATAATGGTTATGCTGATCTCTTCGGCTCCGGTTGACATAGAAAAGCTATTATATACAAAGTATAAAGTAGATAATTTAATGCAATAATGATAAAACTTAATTGCTCATATATGGGAAATTTATTAACAAGAAGATAATAGGTAAACCCGCTAAAAAAAAGACTTCCCGAAAAAAATAAAAGATTAGCGAAAACAACCCAAAAATGAGCGTATCGCTTTAGTATAACTGGTTTATCTTGCTGATAAATTTCCAGTAAAAAAAGAACAGAGAATATGGTAATCAGCGCGCCTTCCACCATCATGTCACTTCGCTTATCGGTAATAAAATTTTGGGCATGGTAAACAAAGTCATAATAAAAGTACACCAGGTAGATCAATATACCGGTAAGAACGATCTGCCGGTTTCGTTTTCTCTGAAACAGGGTGTAATAGTAAACGCTCAACAGCAGCATCTCTACGGTTTGGTATATATGATAGATGTACTTAGAAATGGTATGCGGATAAAATATGTCGCGAATCTTTTCAGTAAGAAATGCAGCGAGTAGGATGCCTGCAAAGATAGACAGCCTCTTGTCAAGCTTTTTCCATCTTATTAGTAAGATGGAAAAACTTAACAAAATTAATGCGTAATAAATATTTTTAAATAACAGCATTCCTGGGGCGCTCTCTGATGTTTAAGGACGAAAGAAGTAATTTAATTCTGCTTCGGTATTTTGAAGCGAGAAGCAGTTCCCCGGCCTCGTTTGTGTAGATGCACCGGCAATATTATACGGCGGTGGTGGCCAGTTTTCCTCCCCGTCGAGTGCCTTTGTTGTCATTCTTCCATTAGCGCCGACATACGGTTTTCGGTGTGCGTCAAGAATTTCGTTATTTGCATCAACACCCAGAAAACAAGTAGTCATTTTTTCTTCCCCTGTCGGGGTATTTTCCATACCAAAGAAAACAACGAGGGAATTACAACCCGGCACATTTGCGATTTCGTTTATATTCTGCAATGCGGCCCGGTCAATGTAAAACTGCAAAAAAAGATCATCCTTTTCGATGTGCAAGGCAAGGTCTGGCTGGGCATTGCAGTGTGTTATAATTGCGTTCATTTTAGTATGAAAGGCCAGAACTTTGGCCTTTATGGAAGCAAGTGACGTTGGGGCAAACTTTGGTTCTTGTAACATAATATGTGTTTATAGTGTTTAAAAAATAATACTACAATATAATACTACAAAGGGGCTTTTGGAATAGCTAATTGTAATAAATAAATTTATTTTCGATAGAAATACTCAAATGCCAGTAACCACAGGGGTTTCGGCTGTTCGGTAATATGGGTTCTATTTTGAGAAACAGGAAAAACCCTCGACAACAACCAGGAAAACGCCCACATAATAATAGAGAAATCTCCTGTTGTAATCGGAAGAAGCTTACTAAAGTGCAGTTGGTTGTAAAATTACAGCCTTATTTTTATCTTTCTTTCCATACGTACTATGAAAACATTTGCCGATAAGATCATTCACTTTAATAAAACTATTTCTTTTACAGGAATATTACCATCGGGCATCAGGATCATGAACCCGTTCAAAGAAGATAAAAAAGTGAACAGCCTGTCCGCCGCGTTCTATAAAAAATATTATGAGGACCAGGAACAGCGCCATATCATCCTGGGAATTAATCCCGGCAGGTTTGGCGGCGGAATTACGGGCATACCATTTACGGACCCGAAAAGACTGATCGAAAAATGCGGGATTCCTTTTCATGGTGAATTAAAACATGAACCCTCTTCTGTTTTTATTTACGAAATGATCGAGGCATTTGGCGGAACGGAGGCCTTCTATAAAAAATTTTATATCAATTCGGTCTGCCCATTGGGATTTACCGCTCTGAACAGCAAAGGCCGGGAAGTTAATTACAATTATTACGACAGCAAAGAACTAACCGCCGCCGTATATGATTTTATGAATTCGAGTATCCGTAAGCAAATAGCTTTTGGTATAAACACAGATACAGTCTTTTGTTTCGGTACCGGAAAGAATGAAAGATTTCTCATGGAATTAAATGAAGAGAAGAAATATTTTAAAAAGATCATCGCCCTGGAACATCCGCGGTTTATTATGCAGTACAAATCGATGTCAAAGGCATTTTATATTGATAAGTATTTGTCGGGGTTTCATTCTGTTGGATAAGCAGGGATCAGGCGAGCAGTTCCCCTGCCTTTTCAGTAATCATTTTTGTGATCTTTCCTTTGAACAGCGAAACCGCGAAAGGAATTTTCCCCCGAAGTTCTATAGCGGTAGTGGTGACAGTCAATGTGCCGGCAATATCAAATCCCCGGGCAGTAAAACTGAAATCGCCGGTATTATCATGCCAGTCTTCTTTGAGATTAGCAACCTGGTCGCCGTGTTCACGTTTTGTTTCTGATAGCAGGTTTTTGATTCTTTTCAGGGCTTCTTCCTGCGAAAGGCTGTGTGGTATATTCAATTCAAGGCTGGCCATATTAGGAGGTTTAGGATAAAACGCAAAAAAATCATGCCGTAACAAACACTTTTTAAAAAGATCGGATAGCCCTGACATAACAGGTATT
>JBKJPR010000311.1:0-6936 GCA_046594275.1 Sediminibacterium sp. | reverse complement strand
TCATTATTGGTGATCTCCGTGGCATCCATCCAGAAACCTGGCATAGAAACCTGCCTGTTTTTGGTGGTATAATTATAACTGATATCCTCATCACTGGGGCCCATGTGAAAAGTTCCCGGGGGAACATACACCATGTTACGCGGAGGATTCATGCTTTGCTTCGCCGCAGGCGCTACACCATGCAGTTGTCCATCATCGGGAAGACCCTTTGATTTACCACCTTTTTTAAAGCACGATACAAGCGTAACTGCACAAGCAACTATTGTAATGGTAGTTAAATAGCCTTTCATCTTATGAAACTGATTTATGACAGTGACAAATATATGTTTTCCATCGGCAGTTGTGCCGATTTTGAGATTTTGTTACCAATAAATTTACATCGCCAGGTAGAAATAAAGTCGATACTACAAAATTAAGGTAAGGTTACTACAATGGGTTTGGGAGCCGGAGCCGCTGTCATATGGGGCAAATTACTTTATAGTTTGTTACACATTTGCTAAAAGCGTTTCTACTGTAAAAAAAGGTTCTTTGCAGGCATAATCCTTACATAAATAGAAGGCAGTTCTTCCATCCTGCGCGCCTGTCTTCCCCGCTAATAACGGGAAAATACCAGAAATAGTTTCCTCTACCTGAAGAATTTTATTCGGAATAAACCTTTGCAATACAGGACGCAGAAAGTCCTTTGCCCGCTGCCCGGTAATGGCAATTTCCAGCATGCCCATGGTCTCAGACTGCAGCGCCATGGCCCATACGCCAAAAGAAGTGGGATGACTGACAATCGCTTTTCCCAGTGAAGCCAGTAGTGAATGGCAGTGTTTTTTCCAATCTGGTTGATCAAAAACAACGGCGAGATACCATAAATTATGCACCATCACTGCATTTCCGCTGGGCGTGGCCCCATCGTACACTTCTTTTTTCCGGACAATCACATCTGTCTGCTGCCGATGCGTATAAAAGAAAAACCCGCTATCCTCCTCCGGGAAGTTCGCAAGTACCCATTCTGTCAATATCCTTGCCTTTACCAGGTAATTTCCGTTACCGGTTATTTCCTGTAAATGAATATAGGCCTGTATGAGATAGGCAAAATCATCAAGGAAAGCGGGAATTCTTGCCTGGCCATTTTTATAGGTATGATGCCAGTTCCCATCACTACTGCTAAACTTCGATTCGAGGAACTGCATATTTTGTACGGCTTTTTCACGGTATGAGGCATCCCCCAAAGCTGCATAGGCTTTCGAATACGCCGTATTCATCAGGGCATTCCAGCCCAATAATATCTTATCATCTAACAGGGGCCTGATTCTTTTTGCACGATGGGCCAGCAGTTTTTGCCTCCCGGCCTCAAGTTGTTTGCCCAGTTCTTCTGCAGAAAGCCCTTTCTTTTGTGCAAACCGTTCCAAAGGCTCCAGTACGCGAAGGATATTGGTATGTTCCCAGTTGCCCTGTTCACTAACATCATAGAATTCACAGAAACCTGCTGCATCTTTGCCTAGTACCTGTTCTATCTCTGCTTTGCTCCAGGTATAAAATTTGCCCTCCACGCCTTCACTGTCTGCGTCCAGGGCACTGTAAAAACCATCTTCTTCATTTGTCAGTTCCCTTTCAATAAAAGTGAGTGTTTCGCGTATGGCCCTGGCATACTCCGGTTGGCCGGTCAACTGGTAAGCTTCGGCTATCACGCCCACAAGTAGGGCATTATCGTATAGCATTTTCTCAAAATGCGGCGCCAGCCATGCTGTATCGGTACTGTAACGGGCAAATCCGCCCCCTAACTGGTCATAGATACCGCCATTAATCATTTTATCCAGGCTTAGTAGGGCCTGGTCAAGCGCAGCTTTGTCTTTTGTAAAATGATGATGCCTGAGCAGGTACTGTATACAAAAGGTTTGGGGGAATTTCGGCGCCTTGCCAAATCCGCCCCATTCCCTATCGGCATTGGCCAGGATATTATCGGCTATCGTCTGCAATTGTTCACCAGAGAAGGGCGATTGGTCAGCAGACGAACCCGGCTTTTGTATCCCAAACGCATTGGAGGAAAGTAAATGCTCCGTCAGGTTCTCTGCCTGTGATACGATCTCTTCTTTCCTCTCAGTGTATCCTTTATACACTCCTGCCAGCACTTCTTTCCAACTGGACCGGTTAAAGGCTCTTTCGGGTGGAAAATAAGTGCCTCCGAAAAAAGGTTTGGTTTCCGGGGTTAAAAAAACATTTAGCGGCCATCCGCCACTGCCTGTCATAGCCTGCACCGCATCCATGTAAATATGATCCAGGTCGGGCCTTTCTTCCCTGTCAATTTTTATATTGATGAAATTTTCGTTCATGATTGCTGCAGTAGCCGCATCCTCGAAACTTTCCCGTTCCATTACATGGCACCAATGACAGGCTGAATAGCCAATGCTCACCAGGATAGGCTTGTCTTCATCCCGGGCTTTTTGCAATGCCTCTTCTCCCCAGGGATACCAGTTCACAGGATTATGAGCGTGCTGGAGCAGGTATGGGCTGGTTTCGTGGATGAGGTGGTTGGTGTGGGGCATATGTATAGTTGAAGTAAAGGTAAGAAGGGGAGGGAATATCCAATATCGAACAGTGAATATCGAACACCGAAGTGTTTGTTTCATCATTCGAAATTCCCTGCTCCATATTCAAACAAAAGCCCCTCAATACAAGGGCCATGTTATGCTGTGGGAAACTAGTTATTTTTTTACGGGGGTAGTACTCAGCAGGAACTGGTCAAGGGCAGACACCATACTGGGTTTTTGGGGAGAGGGTACTTTGATCTCCAGTTTCAGGCCGGCATCTTCCACTGCTTTGGAAGTATTGTTGCCAAAAGCGCCTATCACGGTTCCGTTTTGTTTGAAGCCGGGGAAATTGTCATACAGGCTTTTTACACCGCTTGGGGTGAAGAAACAGATCACATCATAATCCTTTGTACACAGCACTTCCTTAATATCGTTGCTGATGGTGCGGTACATAAATCCTAACTGGAACTCGCATTTATTGGTCTTGAGCCAGTTTACTATTTCATTGTCCTGCTGGTTTTCACTGCATACATAGAGGAACTTCTCGTTCTCTTTATGCTTATTAATCACATCAAACATGCTTTTATTGGTACCGTCGGCGCCATAGAATACTTTGCGTTTGCGGTAAAGTATAAATTTTTGGAGATAAAGGGCCACCGCTTCGGTTATACAGAAATACTTGGTATCCTGGCCAATGGTCACTTTCATTTCTTCGCACATCCGGAAGAAATGGTCTATGGCGTTCCGGCTGGTGAACATCACCGCCGAATAATACATGATATCGAGCTTTTGTTTACGGAAATCCCTTGCCGGTATACCTTCCAGTTTAATAAAGGGTTGAAATACCAATTCTACATGGTATTTTCTTTCAAGGTCAAAATAGGGGGACTTATCACTTTCCGGACGGGGCTGGGAAATTAGAATTCTTCTAGGTGCTTTGGCTATCGCTGATTTTGACCCGTTTTTTAACATGCTTCTTATCTAGAGATGATGCAAAATTAAAAACTTCCTGTGATATAATTGATCAATAGCTTATAGATCAACAACAGCGGAAGCACTTCTACTGCACAAAGGTATAGGAAAAAATGTAACACGTTCACTTTCAATTTATTCCGAATAGCGCTAAAGGAAACAAAGTACCTGTATGTAAACAAAACCCCGATCATACCAAGTGAAACTGTGATGGCCACATCCGCCACGGGAGCGGCGGCAAAAGAAAGGATCAGGAGGAAGGGTATAAGCGCCACACCCATCACTTTATTAACCAGGAAAACAAGGAAAATATACGAACCGGCCGCTTCTTTCGTATTGAACACCCATCCCGCAAAGACAAGGAACAGGTATTTGCCAAGATAGATCAGGATTAACGCCAGACCACAAATCAGCGTCAACAGCCAGAAGGAAGCGGTTGTCAGGTTCCGGTATTTGATCAGTAAAGCGAGGTACAGGGCCATGCTGATAAAAAAAAGAAGGTTGATGAACAGCGAAGCCAGGTTATCCTGCAGCAACTGCTCACGGGTGTGTTTCTGGCGCAGCGAAGTTTGAAAAAACAGCAGGAAAAGGTTCCTGAAATACTTAGGAAAGCCCGCCCTTACAAAAGCAAGGCAGAATACGAGTCCTGCCATCAGGTAGAAAAGTTCATCCTTTGATGCCTGTGTATGATAATCAATCAGCATGAAAACCGGCGGCTTATCCAGTGGCAGGTAAGGATGGGTTTCATATTTTTTGTAGCTGGAAGTATCCCTGTAGGCGGGGCGAACGACAGGAGTAGAGGCTTTTTTTATTGAATCAGCTATAAGGCTGTCGCGCTGCCGGATATTTACCTGGATAAGGGCAGAATCCTTTCGCCGGGGGATGACCCTTCTGGCCACGGAACTGTCTACCAGTTTCGGGATTACCCGGGCAGGAGCAACAGACGCTTTGGGCCGTTCTTTGCGGGTAGTTTCGGGCTGGTTCTGGATCAGGGAATCTATTACCTGCCCAAAGCCTGTGTAAGAACAGCCAATGAGAAATAGTACCAGGAAAAAATTCTTCAAGAAGGACATGTGTGGCAAAAATATTGGAAATGGGCTGAACTTGATGGTTTATGCATCCGTTGTTACCTAACAAACTTCAAACCACAAACAGCAAACAGAATACACCTATTTTTACCGCAACCCCCACCTTCCCCAATGGCCGGCATGTATATTCATATTCCTTTCTGTAAAAAAGCATGTCATTACTGCAATTTTCATTTTTCCACTTCCCGGCAAATGATGCCTCAGATGGTTAATGCCATCCTGCAAGAAGCCGCACTACAACAGTCTTATCTGTCAGAAAAAGTGGAGACCCTTTATTTTGGCGGCGGCACCCCTTCTTTACTTACTAAGTACGAAGTACGAGATACGATTGACAGGTTGAGAGAATTATTTGTGTTGGATGGGAATGCCGAGATAACACTGGAAGCCAATCCCGATGATATTACAGAAGAGCAACTTGTTGGCTGGCGCGAAGCGGGCATCAACCGGCTGAGTATTGGCATACAGTCTTTTTTTGAAGAGGACCTGCAATGGATGAACCGGGTACATACTGCACCACAGGCCCTGCAGTGTATTGACCTGGCGCAGAAACACGGTTTTACCAATATCACGATAGACCTGATCTATGGCAGCCCTGCGTTAACTGATAAAAAATGGAAGCAGAATGTGGAGACAGCTTTATCGCTTGGTATCCCGCATATCTCGTGTTATGCTCTAACGGTTGAGCCGAAAACTGCTTTGGCAAAAATGATCGCAACCCATCAATCAGCAGATGTGGATACTGATAAGCAGGCGAGGCAATTCTCCTTGCTTACCCAATGGCTGGCTGCCGCAGGTTTTGAGCATTACGAGATATCCAATTTTGCAAAGCCCGGTTTTCGCAGCAAGCATAACAGCAGTTACTGGCAGGGGAAACCTTATCTCGGGCTCGGGCCATCGGCACATTCATTTAATGGTAACAGCAGGCAATGGAATATTGCCAATAATGCTTTATACCTGAAAAGCCTGGAAGCCGGAAGCCTTCCTTTTGAAATGGAATATTTAACTGACACACAAAAACTGAATGAATACATCATGACCAGCCTGCGGACCATTGAAGGTATTTCGTTAAAAAAAGTTGCTACTGAATGGGGGGATGAAAAAGTTACGCGGATAACGGATAGCGCCCGGAAACATATAGATCAGGGCCATTTGATGCTGAGAGATGATGTTTTACAATTGACTGCTGCCGGTAAATTCCTGGCAGACGGGATTGCGGCTGACCTGTTTGAAGGATGATGTGTGATAATAGAAAAATTATAGCCGCAGATGCGCAGATTTCTTATACTGATCCGCGAAATCAGTGATGGCTGTTTTTATGGCTGAATGCCTTTCGCAAACCCTTTATCACTACTATTCCGGCGATGATAAAGAGTAATTGAACAGGGCTGAATAAAATGAATGAAACAGGCATACTTAAATTTACGCATTTTCTATACCAGGAATGTTTCTATTTTCTTAAATCCTTCCCTTGCCGGAACATGTTCCCATAATATTTCATAGATGGTGTTGGCTATGGGCATGTTGGCTTTTACTGCTTCATTGGTCCGGTGAATGCATTTGCTTGCATTATATCCTTCTGCAACCATGTTCAGCTCTAGCTGGGCCGCTGTTACCGAATATCCCTTGCCTATCATATTCCCAAAGGTCCTGTTCCGGCTGTATAAGGAATAGCAGGTGACCAGCAGGTCGCCCAGGTATACCGAAGCGGCATAGTTGGGAGGATCGGAGAGCGCCGCATGGCCATAATTGCTTGACTTTTTTAAGAACGCCACCATTTCATTGGCGCTGTTGGCAATATAGACGCTTAAAAAATTATCGCCATACTCAAGGCCGTGTGCTATACCTGCGCCCAATGCATAAATATTTTTCAGCACCGCTGCATATTGAACGCCCCATACATCGTTATTCACCATTGTATTCAGGTATTCTGTCTTGAAATAAACAGCAATGCTGGCGGCAGTAATTTGATCTGTACCTGAAAAAGTAAGATAGGATAATTTTTCTGCGGCCACTTCTTCTGCATGACAGGGCCCAAGCACTGCAAAATAATCGGCTAAAACAACCTGGAAATGAGTGGCCAGGTAATTGTTGAGCAATTGATTGCCGGAAGGAAGTATTCCTTTTACCGCGGATATGATCTTCTTGTTTTTCAGCGCATCTGGGGGTAACCGTTGCAGCGCATCTTCTACATAAGCTGAGGGTACAGCGATGACCAATGCATCTGACTGGGAGACCACGGTTTGTATATCATCACTCAGGCGCAGTTGCGTTTCGTTGAAATAAACTGCATTCAGGTAGTGTGGGTTATGCCTGCGTTTTTCCATATACCGGATGGTATCGCTGTTGCGCACCCACCA
>JBKJPR010000322.1:0-2540 GCA_046594275.1 Sediminibacterium sp. | reverse complement strand
CTGGTACTCCACCCAGCAACCAAAATGAACAATAGAGAACAGGATCAAAAAACTCCACTGGTTCCATAACAGCCCGGCCAGCATCACCAATACAAATATAACTGCAGTAAGGGCCCGTGTTTTGAATGTTTGAAAATGGAAAGCCATCCTAGGTGGGATTTTTTGAAGGACGAAGTACGGGTGAACAGGGAAGATAAGCAAATACAACCAGTCTGGCAGCCGACAACAGGGTTGGGGGTGCATAACATTTTTCGGTAAAGGAATAGAGATTGCACATAGTGCTAACCTGTTATACTGATGCATTTGAAAATGCGGGAAGCTTTACAATTACTTTTTTACAGCTCGTATGCGTAACCCCGGGTCGCTCATGGCCGCTGGGCCTCGTCCCTGTTTCAGGGCTGCTTTGGCCACTGCCAAAATCTGCTGCGCATGATTTTGGCTGACGTCGCTTCGCTTGTCACCGTACCCAAAGAGGCCCCTCCACAGGGACTGATGTTTGTTTTTTCAGCTAACAAACCGAACGGGGGCATTTGTGTGATTGAAGGTAACGGCGTAGGTCGCTCTAACAGTTCTTTTTCATGATTCCTTCACCGAAAAAATGTTATGAGCCCACGGTCGGTTTTTGAATACTGGAAACGGGAAATCTTCAGTACACAAAATCAATTCAATAGATTCTTCGCAACAAGTTGCTTCGCCATTTCTACTAAATGCCCTGGCACATAGAGTTCGATATCGCCGAAGTTGAGATAGCTGCTGTCCTGTTTATTCATGACCTGTACAGGAATATCATTCTCTTCAAGCATACCTTGTACAATACTTGCTTCTGCGAGGTTGCGGGTTGCATAAATTTTTTGCCAGGGTTCCATCAGGAGATCAGGTTTTCGGGAGATGAGTCGATAAATTTTTCTGAAGATGCCAGTACCCTATCGCTTTGCCTTTTGAAGGGTTTAAAAAAAACAATAAGCACAACAAGGGCGATAGCGCCCCACCAGATGGGCATACTTTCATCCAGTGTTTTTTCTATCGATTTTCCCTGCCGGGATACGATGTATAACTGCGTTACCACAAAAGCATTGTTCAGGAAATGGAGAAAAATACTCAGCCAGATATTTTTACTGTAATAAAAGATTAGTCCCAGTACCACTCCCAAAGCTGCTCTTGCCAGGAACCCGAAATAGGAAAAATGGATAGCGCTGAACAGCACACTCGTAATGATGATGCCGGCCCATTTATTTTTGGTCCAGCCAACAAATACCTGCTGAAACCCACCGCGGAACAAAACTTCTTCAAATAATGCCGGCGCAGCCGCCAGTACGATCAATGCTAACAGGTAATCGCTGTTGTTTTTCATATTGGCCATAGCCATCATAGCGGCTTTATAAAGCTCTTCCAGCATTTTTGCCTTTGCATACCAGGCAGCGGGAATAGGGATCTTTTCATTCAATTCGCCCAGGGCCCCGCTAAGTACCATACTGGCAAAAGTGATCCCCACTACCAGTAAAAACTGTTGGCCTGTGAACCTGCTATTAAACCCCAACTGCGCCATTGGCCGCCGGCTAACTATCCTGGCCAATATCAATGCCGGGAATAAAAAGGCAAATAAAGAAGCCACTGTATTTAAGAACCGGGCAGCATTGGCATTTTCAGGTTTGTTCATAGCATTCACCACCTGCAGGATAGGGACATGCATCATCTGGCTTCCTATAACGGGTACCAGCACCGCGCTTAATATGATGAAAATACCTAATAACCCAAGCAGTATGGCAAATTGTAAAGGGTAGTTAATCGACTGCTTTTGATCCATGCTATTGAAAAATAAGGTTGTAAATTTGCAACTCTTTAAAATAAAGCTCCGGGCTAAAGGATAAAAGGCAAAGATCGCCCCTCATTCTTACCGGTTGCAGGCGCAATATGGTTAAAATTGATCAGATAGAGCTCCCGGATTTCCCTTTATTACTCGCACCTATGGAGGATGTAAGTGATCCGCCCTTCCGTGCCGTATGCAAAGACAATGGTGCCGATCTTATGTACACCGAATTCATCAGCAGCGAGGGGTTGATACGTGATGCCATCAAAAGCCGTCAGAAATTAGACATATTCGACTATGAACGGCCTATCGGCATCCAGATATTCGGTGGCGATGAAGATGCCATGGCCATGAGCGCCCGGATAGTGGAAGCCGTAAACCCCGACCTCGTTGATATCAATTTCGGCTGCCCCGTAAAAAAAGTGGTGAGCAAAGGCGCGGGTGCAGGCGTATTGAAAGACCTAGACCTGATGGTGAGGTTAACAGATGCTGTGATAAAAAGCACGCATTTGCCCGTAACGGTAAAAACACGACTGGGCTGGGATGAAAACAGTAAAAATATTGAAGAAGTAGCAGAACGTTTGCAGGATATCGGTATTAAGGCCCTCGCTATTCATGGCCGTACCCGTTCGCAAATGTATAAGGGTGAAGCCGACTGGTCGCTGATAGCTAAGGTGAAGAACAACCCACGCATCCGTATACCCATCTTTGGCAATGGTGATATAGACAGCCC
>JBKJPR010000019.1:0-4503 GCA_046594275.1 Sediminibacterium sp. | reverse complement strand
GTGTACCTGAAAGAAATTGATAAATGCCTGGCCCTGTTAAATACCTAAATACCATGTCAGAACTCATACCCGTAAATATCCTGGTCGCCGACCGTAGCTACCGCCTCAAAATTGAAGCGAAGGATGAAGAAATGGTCCGCAAAACAGCTACCCTGATCAACGACAAGATTGGGGAATTCAGGACCCAGTTTGCAGGCAAGGATATGCAGGATTATGTGTCCATGGTACTACTCTGGTTCGCCACCGAACAGAACCAATCAGGCATAGACATCGTAAAATGGGAAGAAGCCGCTGAAAAACTTGCCTCGATGGAAAAAATGGTAGACAAAGCCCTTACAGAAAGCCAGGAATAAGTACATCCAACAACCAAGTTGAGTGTACGGGATACAAATGGCAATTAAAACAAATCCTCGATTATTGATCTCATAACCTTAAGTACGAAAGTATTATGCTTGCTATTTAGCCCTGGCAGTATAACGTGACAGATACTATATGATTGCCCACTAAAAAATGGGTGTTTTAACGGTATTTATTTTTATTTTCTTATTGTACGTTTACCCCATAAAATTTTGTGTCAGTGTAATTCGGCCACTTTAGGTGGGTTAAAAAACGTGTATAGCAACCTTAATCAACAAATAGTTTTTAACCTTTTAAATATTACCGTTCATGCGTAAGCGAAATAGTAAAACAATCAAATTAGCAATGGTGGGTTTATCACTTCTGCTCTCATTAACCTTCATAGGGTGCCGCAAACAGGTAGATCGGTTGCAGAGCCCAAATCAAACAAGCGTGGTTAGCTTAGATGAAATTAAGCAGTGGGCATCTACGGTTATTCCCAAATTAAAAGATCAGCCAGCCCTGGTTTACGATCTCTCTGAGAAAATGGTTTTTAAAAATCAGATCTATGTCAGAGTGCCTGTCAAAAATGAACAGGGGCATTTTTACTTCACTAAAACACCCGAAGGGCTTCAATCCCTGTATGTTGTAACGCAACAGCCAGATAAAAGCAAGCTCGATGGGGCAGTTGGATTTGTAGATATAGAAAAGCAGGAATTTACAGTTGCCACCTATAAAAATAATAAACCCGTTGCGCTGTTTGGTATAAAAGATGCAAAGTCTTTTTTTTCTGATGCCTTTTTATCAGGCGCCAGTTCCGGCAAAATAAAAACCAATGGGTCTTGTGCTGAAGCCATGAGCGTAATTAAACTTAAGAATGGACGGGATTCGGTTATAGTAAAAACAATAACCAACGGAGATATTCCATGCCCGGGGCAGAAAACAATTTGGCAAGCGATATGGGAAAGCATTTCCAATTTCTTTGGTGCGATAGGCGGTACGATAGGCGATGCATTCAATTTTCTGTTCGGCTGGATAGGTGGAAGTGGCGGCGGCGGTAGCTATACGGGCGGCGGATCATTCGGAACTGGCGGATATGGTGGTTGGTCTTTTGGCGGGTTTGTTGGTGGCGGGTACACCGGTGGAGGATATGGCGGGGGCGGATATACCGATGGCGGGTATGGTGGAGGTGGAGGCCCACAATGGGGGGCGTATGACCCCTCCTTTCAGGTAAATGTAGATGCATATGCACAAAGTCTCGGCTATTATTGGGAAGACCCATCATATGATGTAAATAGTACTACATTCCCTCCCTATGATCCTGTTGTAGATGGTCCTTATGACTCACAGGGATATCGAAAAAATGGGCCACCATACCAATATGTTGGTGGAGTAGTGCAAAATTATACCAACGATAATGTCGGTAAGTATGCCATATTCACAAGTACAAACGGAACGCAAACAACTTTTCCTGGGGCTACCATTACAGATTATCTTGTACTTCCTGGGGCAGGAGTTACTACAGCAAACGGAGGTATACACATGAGTAGAACAAACAACGGGTTAAGTGCGTTACAACATGAATACGGCCATTATTTGCAGGCACAACAGCTTGGAACTTTTTACTATTATAAAAGAATTGTTCCCGCCAGTCTTTACAGTGCTGCGACAGATCCCGCATATCATAATTATTTTTGGACAGAAATAGATGCAAACCAACGTGCAACGGCTTTTTTTGGGCCAAATTCAGCAATTTCGCAAGACCTTAATTTCCCCAAATAAATCATTTATATGAAAATATTTATTTCAGGATTTTTATTATTTTTGATTCCATCCTGTGCAATGGATTACTCTTCTTCTTCGCATATAGTAAATAGCTCTGATCAAAATATCAATGTTTCGATTATATATGACAGGGAAAAATTAGATAGTCTTTATAATTATAGAAAGGGGGATTATATAAAATATCTGCGAAGGCTTAATGAAGAATCAGGTGTGGCATTCAAATTTGACAGCCTTAAACTAACGAGTGACTATATTCTTCCGATAAATAAAAGTCTTAGAGTAGATTATACCTTTGGAGGATCGGGTGTTACTCCCAATCATTCTATTATAAAAGAGATTACGGTTAAATCCAATGATAAAACTACTGTGTACAATCATCTATCTCTTGATACAGCATTCAAACGGATAAACAACGCTACTTGGGAATTGACAATACGATAGAGCGCATTTTTTTTTAAATATTAGGTAATAAGAAGCTGGGTTGGTTGATTATATTTTAAACCCATTGCCACAGATTAAACAGATTAGCACAGAAAAATCTGTGTAATCTGTGGCGAAAAATGCTTCATACCTTACTTTCATATTACTAACTCAAACAGCTTCTAAGTCTTTTGAGGGGGAATATGGGAAGACATTAGCAATTTTTTTGAAAATATTGGCGCCGCAATCAGCGGATATGGTGATGCGTTCAATTTTCTGTTCGGCTGGATCGGCGGTTGTGGCTATACGGGTGGCAGATCATTCGGAACTGGCGGATATGACGGTTGAGATTTTGGCGGGTTTGTGGGTGGAGGGTATAACGGCGGAAGATATGGTGGCCGTGGGTGTTGTCTTAGCCATATTTTTACAGATTATCTTGTATTTCCGGGTGTAGGAGTTATTCCCCCAAACTTGTTCATTGATACATATTCATTGCCCCTTTGATGGCTCCCCCCAATAACTTCGCACCTCGAAACTCAGACTTAGTACTTAATTACTATCTTCGTATCGTATCATTTACTTATTACAGGAAAATGAGATGTGATCAGCATACTATGATTATGAATTATTTTAAAAATTGCCAAAACCATGGACCAAACAGTTGTATTTATTATAATTGGTGTCACTGCACTAATTGTGGGGCTTATAGCGGGTAGGCTTCTTTTCGCCCGAAACACAAAAAAACAGGTAGAAGAAGCGGAGTACCAGGCGCAAAACATCCTCAAAGAAGCGGAATTAAGGGCTGAAACCATCAAAAAAGAGAAACAGCTCGAAGCCAAAGAGCGGTTTGTTCAGTTGAAGTCGGATTATGACCGGGATGTGCTGGAACGTAACCGAAAATTAGGTGAATCAGAGAACCGCGCCAAGCAGAAAGAGATCACCATTAACCAGAAAGAAGCTTCATTAGATAAGCAGATCAAGGAGAATGATGTGATCAAGGAAAACCTGAACCGCCAGATAGAAGTGGTGAGCCAGAAGCGTACCGAACTGGAAAAACACCAGGAAGAACATATCCGCCGCCTTGAAAAAATTGCCGGTTTAAGCGCTGAAGAAGCCAAATCCCAATTGGTGGAAAGCCTGAAAGCCGATGCACATACCCAGGCATTGGCCTTACAGCAGGAGATTATTGAAGATGCTAAGCTGAAAGCCAATAAAGAGGCCCGTAAAATTGTGATTCAATCCATCCAGCGTACCGCTGCGGAAGTAACCATAGAAAATACAGTAACGGTATTTAACCTGGAAACCGATGAGATCAAAGGACAGATCATCGGCCGCGAGGGACGTAATATCCGTGCCATTGAAGCCGCCACAGGTGTTGACCTGATCGTAGATGATACGCCCGAAGCCATCATTTTATCTTCTTTCGATCCATTACGCAGGGAAATAGCCCGTTTGAGCCTGCAGCGTCTGGTCTCAGACGGCCGTATCCACCCGGCACGTATTGAGGAAGTAGTAGAAAAAACCCGCCGCCAGTTGGAAGAGCAGATCATGGAGATAGGCGAGCGTACCGTAATAGAAATGGGCATTCATGGCCTGCACAAAGAACTGGTGCGGATTGTAGGAAAGATGCGTTTCCGCTCCTCTTATGGCCAGAACCTGTTGATGCACAGCAGGGAAACAGCCAATTTATGTGGTATCATGGCTGCAGAACTGGGTATGAACCCTAAACTGGCCAAACGGGCCGGCTTACTGCACGATATTGGTAAAGTGCCAGATGAAGAAACTGAACTTACCCACGCCTTATTAGGCGCTAAACTGGCCGAAAAATATGGAGAGAACCCGGCCGTAGTTAATGCCATCGGCGCTCACCACGATGAAATGGAGATGCAGTATGTGATTTCACCCATAATTCAGGCCTGTGATGCCATCAGTGGCGCAAGGCCGGGCGCCAGAAGGGAGATC
>JBKJPR010000432.1:0-2971 GCA_046594275.1 Sediminibacterium sp. | reverse complement strand
CGTGATTGATGAATTATTTGATTTTGCAGATCTTGCGGATGCGCGGGAATTGTTATGGGACTGGTTAAAAACAACTGTTACCGGCAGTTATCATAAACAACTGACTTCAACCGAACGCTCGGCCCTTATTACCATGTTTGAAAAAATAGAAAAATTGCTCGAAGCAGCCTATGTACTGCATGAACGAAAAACAGATAAGAGTAAGCACGCGAGGGCGCAAAGGCGCAGGAAAAGCTAATTGCGGCTTTGCACCTTTGCGTGAAAAATAGTTTATATTTATTTTTCTAAAATCATTTTTATGGACCAGCGCATCATCAACCTCTACGACGAATACACGCATAAGCCCTTAACAAGAGAAGTTTTTCTAAAAAGACTAGCGATTCTCACCGGCAGTATGGCTCTGGCTTTGTCGGTTGCGCCATTGCTGGAATCCAACCATGCGAAAGCCGCCACTATTCCCGAAGATGATGATGAAATTGAGACAGAAACCATCCTATATGATTCCAATGGGGTGACCATGCAGGCATACACTGCCAAACCCAAAAAAGGCACCCATTTGGGGGGTGTTCTCGTGATACATGAGAACCGCGGGCTGACCGAACATATCAGAGACGTAACACGTAGAGCAGGCAAGGCAGGCTATCTGGCTATGGCGCCTGATGCATTGTCTGCTGTAGGAGGCACCCCTGCAAATGAAGATGAGGCCCGGAAATTATTTACCGCATTGGATCCGAAACAGAACCTTGATAATTTTATTAAGTCACTTGAAATACTCAGGACAAGAAAAGACTGTAATAGGAAAACGGGCTGTGTCGGTTTTTGCTGGGGAGGTGCTATCGCCAACCAATTGGCAGTGAATGATCCGAAACTGAATGCAGCGGTTGCTTTTTATGGCAGGCAACCTGATGCAGTTGATGTGCCTAAAATAAAAGCTGCCGTTCAATTACATTACGGCGGGCTGGATGAAAGGATCAATGCAGGGATACCCGCTTATGAAGAAGCCTTAAAAAAAGCAGGTACCAAATACGAACTGTATGTGTATGAAGGCGTGAACCATGCATTCCATAACGATACTTCTGAAGCACGATATAATGTGGCTGCTGCTTTGCTCGCCTGGAGAAGAACACTGGAGTGTTTTGCCGCGAACCTGAAATAATTTTCGTTGCCACAGATTCACAGATTTTCACAGATGTATCCTTTGCTAATCTGTGAATCTGTGGCATTTTCAAATATCACAATGAACAGAATATCTTTTAAAACAGTTTTTACTCTCATTCTTTCCTGCACGTGCATGTACTTATCAGCACAGGAAAAAACAGACCACTGGTTGCAGCAGTTATTAGAGAGTAAAGCTTCCCCCCTTTTACAAAAAGTATTGAATCATCCCGATAGCTTTCAGTACCAGTTGATATATACCGAGATCAACCGCGACCGGAAAAACAAACCGCATTTCAAAAATCATTACCTACATGTGGATCCTGACAGGTATTATAACCCGGCTTCTACCGTTAAATTACCAGCGGCACTGGTTGCGCTTGAAAAATTGAATGAGATTAAAGGTTATACTATTGATAAATATACACCTATGCTTACTGACAGCAGTTTCAGCGCACAGACAACTGTACTGAAAGATACTTCTGCTGCCGATGCATATCCTTCGATAGCCCAGTACATCAAAAAAATATTCCTGGTAAGTGATAACGATGCCTATAACCGTTTATATGAATTTGCAGGGCAGCAAACATTGAATGAGAAGTTGTGGAAAAAAAGCTATACCAACACACGCATCGTACGCCGCTTTGTAACCATGACAGAAGAAGAGAACCGCCATACCAATGCTATCCGTTTTATGAAGGATGGGAAATTGATCTACCAGCAGCCTGCTGCCTATAATGCCATATCCTTCGATTACAGTAAGCAGGAATTCGTTGGTAATGCACATTATAACCGTTACGATTCATTGATTCATTCCCCCATGGATTTTACAAGGCACAATAAACTGCCCCTGGAAGACCTACAGCAGATGGTGCAGTCTGTATTGTTTCCCCAATCGGTTCCTGCCAGGCAACGTTTCCGGCTTACTGATGATGACCGGGACTTTTTGCTCCGCTATATGTCTGAGCTGCCCTCAGAAAGCCGTTATCCTAATTACGATACAACAGCATTCTTTGACAGCTATACCAAATTCTTTTTATATAAATCAGGCAACCAAAAGCCACCCTCTACTATTCGAATTTTCAACAAACCTGGTTGGTCGTATGGTTACCTGACAGATGCAGCTTATATCGTTGATTTCACGAATAAAGTTGAATTCATGCTGAGTGCAGTAATTTATGTTAACCGCGATGGCATCCTCAATGATGACAAATACGAATATAGGGAAACAGGTTACCCCTTTTTTAAAGAGGTAGGTGAGATCATGTATGCGTATGATAAAAACAGGAAACGCAAACACCAGGCGGATCTTAGCGATTTTAAGATACACTACACAGGGAATTAAATTAAAGCCGTTGATTCGCAGATTAACCAAGTCCTATTCTTGCGAATCAGGGCATTGATTTAATATTTTAACGTGTTGTGCTATTGAAAAAGAATATTTAATAGAAATATTATGTGTACTTATATGCCTCTCTATCCACCTATGTGTTTGATTGTTTTTAACACATAGGTGGATAGGAAAACATAGTACACATAGAATACCAACTTATATTTTCATTGAAACGCAAAGAATTTTAATTGCACAACACGTTAATATTTTAGAAACCTGACTAAGCATTCAGTCTTCCCATCATATTTTCAGGATACCGCGTTCCGGCAGCTACATCTTTGGGAAAAACCGCGTCTATAGCTGCCAGATCATCTGCATCTATTTTCACCTTTAAAGCCCCCACATTTTCTTCCAGGTATTTGATACGTTTGGTTCCGGGTATCGGGAAAATATAATCACCCTGTGCCATTACCCAGGCCAAAG
>JBKJPR010000428.1:0-2959 GCA_046594275.1 Sediminibacterium sp. | reverse complement strand
CGTGTTACGATCATTTCATCAAACCAGGTACAGGGAGGCAGGCTCCGACGAGGCCGGCCGCGGGTGTTATGCGGGGCCGGTATTTGCAGCGGCCGTAATTTTGCCCAGGGATTTTTTTCATCCCCTGCTTAATGACAGCAAGCAGGTATCCCCGGAAAACAGGGACATGTTACGACCGGTGATAGAATCCTGCGCCATCGCATGGGCGGTGGCCAGCGTGGATAATGAGGAGATAGACCATATCAATATTTTAAGAGCTTCTTACAAAGCCATGCATCTTGCTATTGAACGCCTTACCCCTCAGCCCGGATTATTGTTGATCGATGGCAACCGGTTTGCTGCCTATAAAGACCTGCGCCATCACTGCATTGTAAAAGGCGATGCTACCTATGCCTCCATTGCGGCGGCAAGTATACTGGCTAAAACTTACCGTGATGATTATATGAAGCAACTGCACGAAGAATTTCCGCAGTATGGCTGGGATAAAAATAAAGGATACGGCACCCTTGCACACCGTACGGCTATTGAAAAACACGGACTATGCAAATACCATCGCAAAAGTTATCATATAGAACCGAAGCGGGTGGGCTTATTTGATGGAATCAGGGATAAAAGATGATATTGAGATGGATGATTATCCCTGCAGGAGTAAAGTTTAAGATATCCGCCATTACATAATCAAAACGAAATATGGCCCTGACAGCTATTTAAAAATCATATTTTTCATCCTTTATCCCTTTATTATGAGAACGATCTCTGTTATGTTTTTCTTAGTACAGTCTCTTTGTTCTGTTGCGCAAACACCAGAGGAGAATTTACAAGCGAAAGGAATAGTATTGCCTTCTATTCCGGCACCGGTAGCAAATTATGTAAATGCAGTAAAAGTGGGTAACCTCATCTTCCTTTCCGGAAAGGGGCCTTTACAAAAGGATGGTAAGTATATGACAGGAAAATTGGGCAAAGACCTGACTATTGAACAAGGGTATGAAGCAGCCCGGTTAACCGCTATTATTCAGATAGCAGTTCTAAAAAAAGAATTGGGTGAGTTACAAAAAGTAAAACGGATCGTAAAAGTATTGGGCATGGTAAACAGCGACAGCAATTTTGCAGATCAGCCAAAAGTAGTGAATGGATTTTCTGATCTGATGGTTGAGATCTTTGGTGAAAAAGGCAAACATGCCCGCTCTGCTGTTGGAATGGCTGCCTTACCTTTTAATATGGCTGTTGAAGTGGAAATGATCGTGGAAGTGGAGTAATATCAGTTGGACTTTAATGGTGAGTAGTCAGTAGTGAGTACTGAATCCTACCCACTCCAACTACCTCTTCATTTATTACGTTGTGTAACTCCCTGTCGCGGTGATGTTGTGGTTATTTTTTTGAAACACAGCGGCACAGCGAAACACAGAGAGTGTAAAAGGAAAGATAAATTATCCCTTCATCAGCGGTAATGTTTTCCCATCCCATGTTGGGAACAGGCTTTTATTGTTATTTATCTTCAAATGCCCATTGGCTACCGAACTGAATACGGAACGGAAATCTGTACTTACCGGCAGGTCGCGGCCATCTTCGAGATCTTCCCGGGCAAGGGTTTTCATGTTATGATACACTTTACCTCCCTGCACATCATTGCCCAAAACAAACAAACAACTGGCACGCCCGTGATCGGTGCCGCCGGTTCCGTTCTGGTGGGCGGTGCGGCCAAATTCGGTCATGGTCATTACGGTCACATCATCCTGGTAAGCATCCAGGTCCTTCCAGAATGCACTAATGCTTTCACTGAAATCTTTCAGGTTACGGGCCAATGCGCCATTGACTGCGCCCTGGTTAAAATGCGTATCCCATCCACCGCTTTCTGCGAATGCAACTTCCAGGCCGATATTCATTTTTATCAAAGTAGCGATCTGCTTCAAAGAATTACCCAATGTAGAAACAGGATATACCACGCCATTAGCGGGTTGATAATTTTTGATATTATTTACATTCAGCATCTTCATCGCATCAAAACTTTCTTTACCCGTACGGTTCAGTATTTCGCTGGACGTTTGGTCGTACAACTGCTCAAATGATTTAGATGCCAGGTTAGATGCCAAAGGATTACCTCGCATTTGTATAGCAAATTCCTGCAGGTTATTGATGGCCAATGCTTCATTATCACCATACAAACTACGGGGCAGCGAACTGGTGAGGCTCACCGCGCGGAAGGGTGTAGCATCATGCCCCAGTAAACCCACCGCCCTGTTAAGCCAGCCACTGGCCGTACTTTTACTGAAAGGTGTTCCGCTTTCCATATAATCCTGCGCATCAAAATGACTGCGGGTATTGTTAGGGCTTCCCACACCATGAACAATTGCCATTCGGCCCTCTGTAAAGAATGGTGAGAATGACTGCAGAGAGGGATGTAAACCAAAACGCCCATCCAGATCGATCATCTTTCCCTCATTCGCTGCGGGACTCATGTATAAAGTGGGGCGTAATCTTTTCAGGTTGGGATCGGTATAGGGGCTTACTGCCATCAACCCATCCATCGCGCCCCGCTGGAAGATGCATACCATTATTTTATTCTTCTTATACGGGCTGAGTATTTTATTGCTGCTGGCAGCCCGTGCTATAAAAGAGGGTACCCCACCAAATCCGGCAGCGAAAAGCGCCATTGCGCCTGATTTCATGAATGCTCTGCGATTTACCATAGTATATTGAATTGAATAATCTGCTGTAAGCGTCAGGACGCTGGAGCGTCCCGACGCTTATAGCATTATTTTCTTTGAAACTCCGGTGAGCCAATGATGATTCCTGCCACTTGCGAAACGGTATTTACATTTCCGGCGACATATAAAGTAGTCATTGGCAAATTCTTTTTACTCAGTGCTGCGTTTTGATTGGCTTTCTGGGCGCGTTTCTTTGGGCCCGTTTCCATCATCATATCATCCTGTGATGCGCCCGCCATATCTGTATTGGGTAC
>JBKJPR010000406.1:0-5159 GCA_046594275.1 Sediminibacterium sp. | reverse complement strand
GATCTGATGAATGAATGCAAACCCTATTTCAAATGTTTCTACGAAGAAAAAGATGCGATCGGTAAACGGTACCGCCGGCAGGATGCCATTGGTACCCCTTTCTGTGTTACCATCGATTACCAGACCAAAGAAGATCAGACTGTGACCATCCGTTATAGGGATACGATGGTGCAGGAAAGGGTTTTGATGAGTATGGTGAAAGATCTTGTGCTGGAACAGATTATGTAAATATTTTGGAATTTTGAAATTGCCCCACAGATTTTTTTAACCTATGTACTACCTATGTGTTAAAAAAATTTCCCAATTTCCCAATTCCAAAATCCTGCTCTACCCATACAACTCCAGGTGAATCGCTTTTTTATCATATCCCATTGCCAGTATACGGGCTTTGGCTTCATCAATCATATTCTTCCATCCGCAGAGATAGAATTTGGCAGGCTTTTTCCCCTGTTCGGTCAGGGATTCATATACAGGATGTACATATCCTTTATGTGCGCCTTCGGGGATTTCTTCTTCCCTGGAATAACAGGGATGAAAGAAAAACCCCGGTTCCTGTTTTTCCAGCTCTTTCAATTCATCAAAATATAAAGCGTCGCCTAATTTCCGGCAGCCAAAAATGAGGTGTATGGATTGATGCGGTAATTGATGGTGATGCAGGTATTGTGCCATAGACCTAAAAGGTGCAATGCCGGTACCTGTACAAATAAGATAGATGTCTTCCGTAAGTTGTTCCGGTAATACAAATTTTCCTTGTGGCCCCCGCAGTAATAATTCACTGCCAACACTAACTTCATTAAAAAGATAATGGGTGCCGGCCCCGCCTTCCAGTAATACGATCACCAGTTCAAAAACATTGGTGGCATCTGGCGCAGAAGCAATGGAATAACTTCTCCATCTTTTATTTTTCTGTTCGTGAATGGGAAGATCGAGCGTTACGAATTGTCCGGCTTTAAAATTGAATGATTCTACTTCAGGAACCTCTATCCAGAAACGGCGGGTGAGAGAAGTAGCATTTTCTATTTTAACAACCTTTCCTGTGCGCCATGGCTCCAGCATATGGTAATTTTTTTACAATGTACAGAATTATAAAATAGAATGAGAGTGGGTGGGTAAATATGTATACAGTTTTGTGGAGGGGGGTGAGTGGTGAGTGAGTGGTGAATGGGCAATGGTGAATAGTCAATAAACATTCACCATTGACTATTCACAAAAAAAACAGGTATCCCGTTCCGGTAAAAATATTAAATTCCTCTTGCCGGTTCAAGTTGAGAGATATACTTAACAAACCTGGTATAATATCTGCCTTGTTTATCATATAACCTTAGCACCAACTCATTTTCAGCTACCCGTATTGAAATAATCTTTGGGGGTGTGCTATGTTTTTTTGTTTTACCCGTGATTTTTATTTGCCAAACTTCCTTGCCTGTATCGGCCACCAGGGTATCTTTTTGGATGCCATTATCAAGTAAAACGGGTTTACAGGAAACTTTGGAGATGGCCGCCTGGTACAAATGGCGCTTTATCCAAAGGCTCTCTATCTTTAACAAAGGCATTTTAAAATCTATCAGGTAAATAAAATATTCAGGTTCTGAAGGGGTGGGTTTGACTTCGGTTTCTTTTCCTCCAACTTCAATAACAGGCGTAGGCGGCAGGCCGCTGATATGGTAACGTTGAAAAGCTTTTAACGCGAGTGATGGTTTTTGCGCAACTGCTGATAATACCATTAAAAAAAGTATCAGCGCTATGGTTGTTTTTTTATAGTGCATTGATTACAATTTGATTACTTTTTGTATGGTTTGGTATTTTTTATTATCGCTGGTTATTTGAATTACATAAGTGCCTGCGGGTACATTGGTAAGTGGAATGCTGCCACTGCCGTAGTTTACCTGCTGCCGATATACCTGTTGGCCCAGAAAATTAAACGCTGCAATGGAAATTGATTTGATACCGGTAACACTGCCCCTTGTATACTGGTAAACACCCTTGCTGATTGTCGGAAATAAGTGTATAAAGTTTTTATCATTAATAATAGCCGGAATAGCAGTTACCAGGTTAGGTGTAAAATTGGGCGATCCAATCGTTGTAAAATACATTCCGTTACCATGTGTACCAATTAGTAAGGTATTGTCTTCTGGCCGGTAATCTAATGAAGTAACCACCTGAAAGTTAAGAACACCTGCCCCCTCGCGCGACCAGACAATGGTTCCACCGGCGCCCAGCACTTTACCTATACTTTCCGTAGAATACAATCCTACGGAGGTGCCTACATAATATTCTGTAACAGGATTATTGGAGGCGTCTTTTTTTACCACAATGGCGCAGGAGCGGATAGAGGGGAGTGTTAAGTTTCCTTCTGCATTTGACCAACTGGGGCTGCCGCTTTTGGCATTAAAAGTCCACCAGATGGATGTGGTATTATAGTTCGATACAACGGCCATTATTTCATTGTCATCATTCGGGTTAACGGCAATATCCTGTACATTACCCAACAAACCTGCGGGAGTAATGTCTTTTGGTAATGCCTGTGCATCTGCATTTGCATAATCATCTAACCGAAAAATTTTACCGTTGGTAGTGCCGAAAAACATCGCATGCGAGGTTTGATAGGGCCCCCAGCTAAAATCCATGCCTCTGATAGATATGCTGGTATTATTATCAATATTAACTACACGTTCTACACCAGCCAGTCTTAACCACTTAGCACTATCTACCGTACTGGCTGATTTGGTTATAAAAAGTTTATTGTAATTAACATACAAGAGTATTTCGGAATTAGCATTACTGAGCTTGAAATTGGTTACAAACTCCCCATAGCCCCCATTGTCGTTACTGGTTAGTTCTGTGATTTTAGGGCGTATAGATGCGCCCGGGAAATTGACATTATCTAACAGCTCATCCCTTACTATTACGCCAAACTGTGCCCCAAAATAGGTTAGTTGTTTTCCGGCACTGATTTTAGCAATATCCACTGACACGCCATCTCCCCCAAATAAATTAATAAAATCATTTACACCTGGCCGGCTAGCGGGCCTTGCGCCGAAATTTAAAGTAGCATCCCGGTACCATGTCCCATTATCCTGTGCGCCGCCTGAAAAATTATTTCTCCCTGGTTCCGGATCAATGGCTACAGAAAAATATTGGAGTGTTTGATAATTGTTGATATAGGTCCAGCTTACGGTAGCAGCAGTAATATCTTCTGTTACCTGCATACCCCCGTCATTACAGCTAAAGGCCCTTTTGGGATTAGTAGGGTCGAACGCAAGCAAATGCATATCAGGATGGCTATTGGGGTAAAGCCGGGTTGTAAAATCCGTAGCATACCCGCCAATCCAACTGGTAGCCGTTGTATTGGAAAAACCACTGGTTGACCGGTATAAATTAGTACCCCCTACCAAAACTGTGTTTATATCGTCTGGCTTTATTGATAAAAGCATATCGTATCCGCCCTGAACGGCAAGCGGGTCAATTCCTTCCTTATTATTTCCGGGTATATCGGGCATATTAGCAGAAAGGTTTGTCCAGTTTACAGCGCCTCCTGTTACATCCAATTTAAAAAGGTCAGCTTCCGGTAAAAAAGTTGGGCTGGCCTGGCTTTTACCATTTTCATACATCACATAGAGTATATTATCATTGGAGGGGGCTACCTGCATCAAAATCCTGCCCCAGTTTGCGCTCGTACCGGTGCTGGTATTTACCATCCATCCGGCAGGTGTTCCATCTACATTACCACCCAGTAATACCCAACTCCCGGAATTACCGGTGGAAGATTGCCAAACACCTCTCTCTGTTGCATTTTTTAAATGAAATGCACAATATAACTTTGATCCGTTGCTGTTGATCACAATGTCGGTATTACCCGTTATGGTATTGCCTTCTAATTTGCCTTTCACTACCGACCAGGTAGTGCCTCCATTCTGTGAGCGTTGAATACTACTTTGGCAAGCCGCATATACATCGCCATTTGCGGGGTTAACAGCTATGCGGTGAACTAAATCAAACGCATTGTCAAATCCCGTTAATGAACCCGATTGGGTGGCTGGTAAAGCAGACCAGGTAAGGCCGTTGTTGATAGATTTATATATGCCGTGGCCTAAAAAGAAGGCGCCGGTTCCGCTGGCTGTATTGCCCAAAGACTCTCCGGTGCCGGCATACCAGGTATCTTCAAAACCGGCTCTGGTATCCTGGGCAACGGTAGTAATACTATGAATTTGCTGATCGGGTGTTACTAAGGTCCAGTTATTCCCCCCATCGGCAGACCGCATAATTCCGCCGCTAACGCACCCTGCAATCATCACCCTATTGGTGCTGCCGTTGTAACGTTTATCAAAGGCCAGTGTTCTTGTTCTGCCCCCAATATTATTGGGGCCGCCTAATTGGTACGTATTAGTAGTGGGGGTATTAATTCCGTTGGTGATGATCCTCGATGGTGCATAAGAACCCGCAACCGGCAAGGTTCTGGCTAACGCCATTTCCCGTGTATGAATATTCGCCGGAATACGGCCCGTTTGAGGGTCTTTTAAGAGCGCATACTCATATTGCAGCCGGGCAGCAATCATCTCCGCCCTTGCCCCGGTTTCATTTTCTGCTGACCCTTTTAATGAGTCTGCTTTCACTTTCACAAAACGCAAACTGTTTTCTTTCCAGATAATTGTTACCGCGATGCAGGTAAGTAACGCAAAGAAAATGAGCAACCCTTTTTTCATTATCCGAATTATATTTAAGTAAGCAAGTTACTGAATACCCATCATGTCCCCCAGGCCTTATTTTTGTATCAGTATTTTTTGCAGATACGTTTTCTTGTTGTGTTGAATTTTTAATACATAGAATTCAGAACTCACATGGTTTAACCGGATTTGTTTGGAGAACTTACCCGAGAAACCGGAATAAGAACTGTTATACACCCGTTGCCCTGCGGCGCTTAACAGATCAATGGTGAGATCTGCTTTTGTGTTCACTTCAAATGAAAGATTGAATACGCCGTTATTCGGGTTAGGCGAAACATTGAGTTTGATCTCACGTGCCAATACAACAGGATCAATAGCTGTTATAACCACATTGATGCTGTTGGAAGTTTTCTGGCATCCAAATCCATCTGTAACAATTACTTTATAGGCACCGGATCGGGAAGGTTTATAATGGTTGGTATTGGCGCCATTGAT
>JBKJPR010000335.1:0-3513 GCA_046594275.1 Sediminibacterium sp. | reverse complement strand
CGGAAGAGATCCGGGATGTAGACCCCGATATCCCACTGTTCTTCCTGAGCGCCAAAACCATGAAGGACGATATCATCCAGGGATATAAGCTGGGCGCGGATGACTATATCACCAAACCCTTCGACAGCGAAGTATTGCTGCTCAAAATCAAAGCCATCCTCAAACGTAATGAAGAGGAGAACCGTATCAGTGATAATATCGAGTTTGACCTGGGCAGGTTCCATTTCAACCCCAAGCTGCGCGAATTGAAACATGATGATATGACGCAGACATTGTCACCTAAAGAAAATGAGCTGCTTAAAATGCTGGCCGAACATAAGAACGACCTCTTACCGAGAGAACGTGCCTTAAAAAAGATATGGGGCAGTGATACCTATTTTAACGGCAGAAGCATGGATGTATATATTGCCAAATTGCGCAAATACCTGAAAGATGATACGAATATTGAGATTGTGAATATTCATGGCAATGGGTTTAGGTTGGTAGCACCATAGTCTGAACCTGGATTTTATGGATTTAAAAATGAAATAGATAAGCCTCATGCCGTATAAGCATGAGGCTTTTTATTTAAACGACTTATGAATATTGCTTCTTACACAAAGTTTCGCTGTGTCTTTGTGCCTCTGTGGTTCAAAAAGATAACCACAGAGGCACAGCGGCAGGGAGGTGCACAGCGTAACAACTATTTGAATGAATTGTGATGCCCGCCCGAACGGTTTGTATTAAGATTCAAACAACGATGGATTTGATCCCCTGCTCACTCTACCGAGATGAGTGTAGGCTTTTGCAGTGGCTTCGCGACCACGTGGTGTTCGCTGCAAAAATCCTTCCTGTATCAGAAAAGGTTCATATACTTCTTCTATAGTGCCAGATTCTTCTCCCACTGCGGTGGCAATGGTGGTAAGGCCCACCGGGCCGCCTTTAAATTTATCAATGATGGCCAGGAGGATCCGGTTATCCATTTCATCCAGCCCATGCTCATCCACATTGAGCGCTTTTAAAGCGTGCTGGGTAATGCCTATATCAATAGCGCCATCATTCAGCACCTGGGCAAAATCCCTTACCCTCCGTAATAAACTGTTGGCAATACGTGGCGTACCCCTGCTCCGGCGCGCTATCTCGTGCGCCGCTTCTGTGGTTACGGATGTCTTGAGAATGGCTGCGCTTCTCTCAATAATCTTCTGCAGCACATCTACCTGGTAATATTCCAGCCTCGATTTAATACCAAAACGGGATAATAAAGGCGCTGTTAATAAACCACTGCGGGTAGTGGCGCCCACCAGTGTAAATGGATTCAGGTTGATCTGGATGCTGCGTGCATTGGGACCCGTATCAATCATAATATCGATCCTGAAATCTTCCATAGCGGCATACAGGTATTCTTCCACTACTGTACTTAACCGGTGAATCTCATCGATAAATAAAACATCATTGGGTTGCAGGTTCGTAAGCAGGCCGGCCAGGTCGCCGGGTTTTTCTATTACCGGGCCCGAGGTCTCTTTAATATTTACGCCCAGTTCATTGGCCACTATCCGGCTTAACGTGGTCTTACCCAAACCGGGTGGTCCATGAAACAGTATATGATCCAATGCCTCACCCCGGAGCCTGGCCGCTTTGATGAAAATAGACAGGTTCTCAATCAACTGCGGCTGCCCTGAGAAATCATCGATTGCGCTCGGCCGGATCGTATTTTCAAACTCCTTATCGGCCGGAGTAGCATTAGCTGGTTCACTGTTCAGGTTGTCATTCTGCATACAATTCAAAACTACAAAATAGTATTCATCATACCTTTACGCAAATGACAAGGTCAAAATCTGCATTACTGCTGGGGGCCACCGGTTTAACTGGCAGCCATCTCTTACCATTGCTTCTGGATAGTGAATATTATGATACTGTGATTATTTATACACGTACCCCTACCGGTATCAGCCATCCAAAATTGCAAGAAAAGCTCATTGATTATGATGCCTGGGAGCAAGCCATAACGGCCGATGATGTTTTCTGTTGTTTGGGTACCACCATCAAAAAGGCGAAGACACGCAAAGCTTTTTTAAAAGTAGACATGGAATACCCGGTTAAAATAGCGAGGCTGCAGTATGCTGCACACAGCAAAAGATTTCTGGTGGTCAGCGCTTTGGGGGCCTCTTCCGGCTCGGCTATTTTTTACAGCCGTGTGAAAGGCCAGATGGAAGAAGAACTACGGCGTATCGGTTTTCCCTCCTTATTTATATTTCGCCCTTCGATTATTACCGGCCACAGGAAAGAGAAAAGGAGTGCTGAGCGGATAGGCCTCCTATTATTCAGGTTCATCAGTCCATTACTGATCGGCCCCCTCAAAAAATACCAACCCGTTTCGGCACTGGCCATCGCCAAAGCTATGCTTCACGCCGCCCAGACCACTGTTAAGGGTACCAGCATCGTGTCGCCGGTGGACATACAGTCTTTCGCGTAAATTTTATTTGTATATACAAATATACCTTTTATCTTTGCAGGGTTAAAATGAAATGTTCCCAAAGCAGATATTGCAGTTGCCTCTATTTCACCGCCAATGCGCTGGCGAGAAAAGTAGAAAAACTGGCTACCCAAAGCTGGAAACGGGCGGGCCTGCCCCCCAGCCATGGTTACCTGCTGATACTGGCATTGGAAGAACCCGGGATACAACCGGGACAGATTGCGGAACAAATGCAGTTAACACCCAGTACCATTACACGTTTGATAGAAAAGCTGGAAGAAAAAAAATTAGTGATCCGGTCCACCGAAGGCAAGCTTACCAAAGTATACCCTACCCCACATGCAAAAGAGATGAAACCGCTTATCAAAGAATGCATCGATGATTTCCATGAAAAATATGCGGGGGTACTGGGAAAAGAGAAGACCAAACGCCTGGTTCGGAAAATGAATATGGTTTCGGATAAATTAGAAATATAAAAATTTTGTTTAAACATTTGTATATACAAATATAAATAGCTTCCACATTTTAAAAACTTTAAAAATCACATAGATGAACAACAAACCAAAGAAAATCGCACTGGTTACCGGCGCCAACAAAGGCATCGGCTTTGAAACCGCCAAACAATTAGGCAAAGAAGGGATTACCATTATTGCCGCATGCAGGAATAAAGAAAGGGGGCTTGCAGCAGTAGCGCAACTGAAAAGGGAAGGCATTGATGTTGAATTCCTGCAACTGGATATTGACAATAATGCGGAAATACGGTTCGCTTATGAATTTATCCTTAGCAAATATGGCAAGCTCGACATCCTTGTCAATAACGCAGGTATACAGATCGAGAGCAAGGAATGGGGTATCAACAATACCACCGACATTGATGAAAAAGCCCTCCGTGCTACACTGGATACCAACTTTTTTAATATTGTAAAACTGACCAACACATTACTTCCCCTGATACGGAAAAGTGAGGCGGGCCGCATTGTAAACCTCAGTAGTATTTTAGGTTCATTGGGCTTACACAGCGATGCCAGCTCCCCCATTTACAGTTCTAAGCTTTTTGCGTA
>JBKJPR010000259.1:0-3380 GCA_046594275.1 Sediminibacterium sp. | reverse complement strand
ATTATTGCACTGTCTAAAACCAAATAAGTTTATGCAGCCCAGGAAGAAAATTGGCATTGTTACGATAATATTCATAGGCCTTGCGATCGGTTTTTTCATCAAAAATGTAAAGATCGGCCTGATCATTGGCCTCGCATTAGGATTGTTGGCAGGGGGCCTGATCAGCGGCCGTAAATAAAATAGGTGCCATCTTTGGCAAAAAAATGAATGACAATAAGGAAATATTATTCTGGAAACGCTGGTACTTTTTCGTGATCGCCGTCCTGGTATTGCTCATTATTTTCTTTACCTGGTTCACTAAATACTTTTCATGAGTCAACTCGATTGGATAGTATTAGTCGTCACCCTTGCAGGCATCATTGCGTATGGCTTGTACAAGAGCCGCACCGCCAAGAACCTGGAAGGGTATTTCCTGAGCGACAGGAGTATGCCCTGGTGGCTTGTGTTGCTGAGCATTATGGGAACGCAGGCCAGCGCCATCACTTTTTTATCGGCACCCGGACAGGCATTTACCGACGGGATGCGTTTTGTACAATATTATTTCGGATTGCCCATAGCGATGGTCATCCTCTGTATCACTTTTGTTCCGCTTTTTCGCAAAGTAAAAGTGTTTACAGCTTACGAGTTCCTGGAACAAAGGTTCGACCTCAAAACAAGGACCTTTACTTCTTTTCTTTTCTTACTATCGAGGGGATTGTCTACAGGTATCAGTATCTATGCGCCTTCCATTATCCTTTCCTCTTTGCTGGGCTGGGATATTTTCTGGACCAATATTGTTATGGGAGGGCTGCTGATCATATACACGGTAAGCGGTGGCGCCAAAGCAGTGGCATATACGCAACAATTGCAATTAGTGATCATTTTCATCGGCATGTTTGTAGCGGGTTACCTGATTGTGCATTATTTGCCGGAAGGGGTAGGATTTACCGAGGCCTTAAAAGTAAGTGGTGCATCCGGAAAACTGAATGTGATCACTACCGGGATCAGTGAGAAAGGTTTTGACTGGAAGGACCGGTATAATATCATCAGTGGTGTGATAGGTGGATTTTTCCTGGCATTGTCTTATTTCGGAACCGACCAGTCGCAGGTGGGCCGTTACCTTACTGCAAAAGATAATAAAGAAAGCAGGATCGGCCTGTTGATGAATGGCCTGGTAAAAGTACCTATGCAGTTTTTGATACTATTGCTGGGAGCGATGCTGTTCACTTTTTACCAGTTCAACAATGCACCGGTATTTTTTAATAAAGCCGTTGCCACAAAAGCAATGGAAACACCGTATAAGGATTCCCTGCTGCTGATAGAGCAAAGGTTCAATCAACAGCAATCGGTGCAACAACAGTTAAGCAGGAATTATGTCATTGAAAATAAAGAGAATTATAAGGATAGCCTGCGTGCCGGTTCGGCAAAACTATCTTCGATCCAGAAAGAATATAAAACGGTTTTAAAGAAAGCCCTGCCTGCGTCTGATAACAGCGATACCAATTATATATTTCTGCGCTTCGTGGTTGATTTTTTACCGAAAGGGTTGATCGGACTGTTGATTGCCATTATCTTCCTGGCCGCCTGGGGTTCGATTGCAGCGGCTTTAAATTCGCTTGCATCCTGTACCATGGTCGATTTTCATGCCAGGTTCAGGGGAACAAAATATGATAATACGAATCTGGAGCAGTGTGCCGATGAATATAAAACTTCTAAATATTATACATTAGCCTGGGGAATATTCTGCATTATCACCGCGGAATTTGCCACAGGCATGGGAAGTTTGATAGAAGCGGTAAATATACTGGGCTCTTTATTTTATGGGGTGATACTCGGTATCTTTCTAGTGGCTTTTTACTTGAAAAAGGTGGGCAGTAATGCAGTCTTTATTGCTGCCATACTTGGTGAGCTGATCGTGATCGCTTTTTTCCTGCTGGATAAATATGAAATCATCGGCCTCGGCTTTCTCTGGCTCAATGTTGTGGGGGCTTTAGCTGTTGTGATACTAAGCCTGGTACTGCAGCCATTTTTTAAGAAACCTACAACCGGCGCCATCCCTCAGTGAAGCACGGAGTAGCAGCTTTATTATTACTTGCTCTGTGTTTCGCTGTGCCGTTGTGTCTCTGTGGTATCTTTTGAACCACAGAGACACAACGGCAGAGAGTATCACAGAGTACTTTTAAAAAGAGTTATATAGTCAGGAACATAGAGGCACAAGGTCGTACAATATAATGTTATGTGACTTTTTTTAACTTATGTTTCTATGTGTTTAAAAAAAATCAAACTTCATCAGCCTAAAGCAGACCAAAATCATACACCGATATGGGTAAACATTTTTCAACAGTTGACTGGGCCCAAGGCTCGAATATGTACGAGGTTAATATCCGCCAGTATACAGAAGAGGGTACTTTCGCTGCATTCAGTAAACATTTGCCGCGTTTAAAAGATATGGGAGTTGAAATATTGTGGCTCATGCCCATCACACCCATCAGTGAAAAGATACGCCAGGGAACTTTGGGCAGTTATTATGCCTGCAGCAGTTATACAGAGATCAATCCTGAATTTGGGGGGCTGACTGACTTTAAGAACCTGGTAACGGAAGCACATGCAATGGGGTTCAAACTTATTATAGATTGGGTAGCCAATCATACAGGATGGGATCATCACTGGACAACCGAGCACCCGGATTGGTTCCTCAAAGATGCAAAAGGGAATTTTACGGAGAAGAATGGCTGGCATGATGTGATAGACCTGAACTTCGATGATAACGATATGCGGATGGCTATGATAGCTGCCATGCAGTTTTGGGTGAGTGAATGCGATATTGATGGGTTCAGGTGCGATATGGCACATTTGGTGCCTTTAGATTTCTGGAAGGATGCCCGTATACAATGTGACGCGCTGAAAAAATTATTCTGGCTGGCCGAATGCGAGGTGGTGAACTACCATGATGTATTCGATACCAGCTATGCCTGGTGGTGGATGCATGTAACAGAAGACTATGCAAAAAGCAAAGAATCCCTGCAGACTGTCAGAGATGTGCTGCATGCCTATTCGCAGTATCCGGAGGGCGCTGTCAAATTATTCTTCACCAATAACCATGATGAGAATAGCTGGAACGGTACTGAATATGAAAAATATGGTAATGCCGCCAAAGCATGGGCCGTATTTGCCTGCACCTGGCCGGGCATGCCGTTGATCTATAGCGGGCAGGAAAGCCCTAATAAAAAAAGGTTAGCATTTTTTGATAAGGATAGTATCGGTTGGCAGGACCCTTTGCAACTGGCAGATTTTTATCAAACACTGTTGCAACTCCGCAAAAAGAATGATGCCATCACTCAAGGAGAGACCTTTATTCTTCCCAGTGAATACAGTAACCAGCTCATGGCATTCCTGCGAAG
>JBKJPR010000204.1:0-5964 GCA_046594275.1 Sediminibacterium sp. | reverse complement strand
TTTTACGAGACTTAAGTATTTTCTTATGGCAGACATCAAAACAATTTTGAAATTTTGGTCCCGAGTCTTCGGGAGGGAAATTTAAAACTATGTTCTTTTATTTCCCTTTAATCCATTTAATTCTTTAATAATCCAGGTTCAGACAGTTTCCATAAGATGATGCCGGCTGCTACCGAGATGTTTAAAGAGTGCTTCATTCCCTGTTGCGGAATTTCTATACATCCATCACACAAAGCCAATACATCAGCATCTACCCCTTCCACTTCATTGCCAAAAATAACTGCGATTTTTTCCTTTGGTTTTTCAAATTTTTCTAACGAGATACTTCCTTCTGCCTGCTCTACAGCGAAAATTTGATAGCCCTTACTTTTTAGTGTGAGTACTGCTTCTTTCGCGGTGGGGAAATACATCCAGTCAACGCTTTCTGTAGCACCCAGGGCGGTTTTGTGAATATCCCGGTGCGGGGGTTGGGGGGTGTAACCGCATAAGCAGATGCCTTCGGCCAGGAATGCATCTGCAGTCCTGAACACACTGCCTACATTGTGCATGCTGCGGATATTATCCAGTACAATGATAACCGGATTTTTCCGGGCCTGTTTGAATTCATCCACCGTCATACGGCCAAGCTCATCCATGCTCAGTTTTCGCATGGCGCAAAGGTAAACTCAACCATTCATATAATCGATAAGGCCAAATGCTCCGGATTCATTATTTTGTCTGTTCCTTATTCAAACAACTGTATGAGAAAAAACACCCCACTGGCAGTTCTGCTGGCATTATCACTACCCTTTGCAGGCATATCACAGGCTGAAAAAGTAGACCTTCCCATGATGCAAAAAATCCGTAAAGAGGGCCTGGAAAATTCCAGGGTCATGGACATTGCATTTAACCTGACAGATAAAAGCGGTAACAGGTTAACGGCTTCCCCCGGTTTTGTGCGGGCAGCAAATTATGCCAAAGAAACGCTGGCCGGATGGGGCCTGCAGAATGCCGCCATCGATGCATGGGGGGAATTTGGCAAAGGGTGGGAACTGGAGAAAAGTTATGTTGCCATCACCGCTCCTTATTATAAATCTTTATCAGCCTATCCTAAAGCCTGGACCTCCGGAACCAGGGGCCTGAAAAATGCCGAAGTAATCGTGGTCAGCGCAAAGGATACGATAGCACTGGAGGCCTACAGGGGCCAGTTAAAAGGCAAAGTGATCGTGCTTGACCAGTTAGTTACTTATAAACCCAGTTTCGGTGCAGATGCCCGCCGTTACGACGATTCGGACCTGGTAAAAATGGCCAATGCCAAACCTCTGGCGCCAAGGCCACAGATCAATCCTAACGATACTGCGGCATTGAGAAGACAGCGGGAATTTTTTGCGGGCCGTGGTGGCGGTACACAAAGAGTGCTTGCTTTACTGAAAGAAATGGCCAAAGCTGAAGGCGCTGTAGCCCTGTTAAGCAGTGGCGGCGTACGCAGTCACGACGGAACTATTTTTGCACAGGGAGGTGGGGCTTATAAAGGCACCGATCCGGAAAATTTCCTGGATATCGCCTTGGGCATTGAAGACTTTAATACCATACTCCGCCTCGCCAAAGCAGGTGTGCCTGTAAAAATGGAGGTGGATGTAAAAACCAAATTCCAGACAAAGGATCTGCAGGGTTATAATGTGATCGCAGAAATACCTGGCACAGATCCGGCACTAAAAGATGAAGTGGTGATGATCGGCGCTCACCTCGATTCGTGGCAAACCGCCACCGGCGCCACGGATAATGCATCCGGTTCCTCGGTGATGATGGAAGCGATGCGTATCTTACAAACCCTGGGTATTCAGCCCCGAAGAACCATCCGCATCGGTTTATGGAGCGGCGAGGAACAGGGCCTGTTGGGTTCAAGAGGCTATGTAAAGAAAACATTTGGGGATGTGGCCACTATGCAATTGATGCCCGCCCATGATAAATTCTCCACCTATTTCAATATCGATAACGGTACCGGAAAGATCCGTGGTATCTATTTACAGGGAAATGAAGCCTGCAAAGAGATCTTTACCGAATGGCTGGCCCCATTTAAAGACCTGGGCGCTTCTACTGTTACCATTAGCAATACCGGAGGTACAGACCACCAGGCGTTTGATGCGATCGGCTTACCTGGCTTCCAGTTCATACAGGATCCTGTTGAATACGATACCCGTAATCACCACAGCAATATGGATGTGTATGATCACCTGCTGGGAGATGACCTGAAACAAATAGCCACCATTGTAGCCGCATTCGTTTACAATGCCGCTCAACGCGATACCAAATTACCCCGCAAAGAATTGCCTAAACCAAGGCCAGCCGGGGGGGTTGGGTTTTAAAACCCAGTTTGGGGTTTGGAGTTTGGGGTTGGGGGTTTTATTCGCCTCAAAGAACTCCAAACTCCAAACCCCAAACTCCAAACTTTTTTCTCCACATCCGTACTTATCTACCTACGGGCTTGAGGCGCATCATTATATTTGTTGCCCATGTCAAAATCAGGCGCCGATACACCGTTAATGCTGCAACACAGGGCTATCAAGCAGAAATATCCTGATGCCATCCTGTTGTTCCGCGTGGGCGATTTTTATGAGACATTTGGTGAAGATGCGATAATTGCTTCAAAGGTTCTGGGCATTACCCTGACCAAAAGGAACAATGGCGCAGCTTCTTCGAGTGAACTCGCCGGGTTCCCCCATCATGCCCTCGATACTTACCTCCACAAACTGGTGAAAGCAGGCTACCGTGTAGCCATCTGCGATCAACTGGAAGATCCAAAAACGGTGAAGGGTATTGTGAAGCGTGGGGTAACGGAACTGGTTACGCCAGGTATAGCCACCAACGATAAATTACTGGAACATAACAGCAATAATTTTTTATCAGCGCTTCATTTTACAGAGAGTGATATCGGTATTGCATTCCTCGATATCTCAACCGGTGAATTTTTTATTGCCGAGGGAAATGAAGAATACATTGACAAACTACTGCAAAGTTTAAAACCTGCCGAAGTCATTTTCCAGCGCAGCTACCAAAAACATTTTAAAGAAGTGTTTGGGGTAAAGTTCTACACCTACACTATGGAGAGCTGGATATTTGATGAGACGTTTGCCACCGAAAGTTTGTTGAAACATTTCCAGACACATTCACTCAAGGGATATGGCATAGAAGGCATGCACCAGGGCGTGGTGGCTGCCGGTGCCATTTTATATTACCTGAAAGAAACGGAGCATCCCAACTTGCAGCATATCACTTCGCTGCAACGGATGGAGCGCGATGATTTTTTATGGATGGACCGTTTTACTATCCGCAATTTAGAATTGCTGAATACGGGAACTGATAATGGGAACAGCCTCTTGAAAGTACTCGATAATACCGTGAGCCCGATGGGCGCCCGTTTAATGCGGAGATGGATGGTGTTTCCATTGAAAGAGGTAGGCAAAATCAATGAAAGATTAGATGCCGTGGCATTCCTGATCCTGCAAACTGATATGCGTAAACAATTGTCGCAGGCCATTAAGCTATGCGGTGATATTGAACGCCTGGTGAGCAAGATCCCCCTGAAAAAGATCAATCCCCGTGAGGTAATGCACCTGGCTAAGGGGCTACAGCAAACAGAGATCATTAAACAAATCTGCGTACCTGCGTCTACGGCTGTGGCAGGCGGGCTTGGAACTAACCATTACCTGCAACGCCTGGGTGATGCATTAAACGGCTGCCATTTGATCGTGACCCAAATACTCCAACAAATTACAGAAACTCCTCCGGTTGCAGCTATCAAAGGCGGCGTGATCAAAGAAGGGGTACACAAAGAACTTGACGAATTGCGTAATATCGCCACAGGCGGAAAAGAATACCTCGTGGGGATACAGCAGCGTGAAGCAGAAAAAACCGGTATTTCATCGCTCAAGATCAGTTTCAATAATGTGTTTGGCTATTATTTAGAAGTGACCAATTTACATAAAAACAAAGTACCTGTTGAATGGATCCGCAAACAAACACTTACCAATGCGGAGCGTTACATAACACCCGAATTAAAAGAATACGAAGACAAGATCACAGGTGCAGAAGATAAAATAATGGCGATTGAACTGGAACTGTATGATAAACTCTTGCTGGCACTTCAGGACTATATCGCCCCTATCCAGGTAAACGGAAATATCCTGGCCACCATGGATTGCCTTCTGTGTTTTGCAGACAATGCACTCCAGTTCAATTATAAAAAACCGGAACTCCATGATGGTTTTGAACTACAACTAAAAGACAGCCGCCACCCGGTGATTGAAAGAAATCTTCCGCCAGGCGAACCCTATATCGCCAATGATATTACCCTGGACCCTGCTGATCAGCAGCTCATTATTTTAACGGGCCCCAATATGAGTGGCAAGAGCGCGATACTCAGGCAAACGGCACTGATTACACTGATGGCGCATATGGGAAGTTTTGTACCTGCCGCATCGGCAAGGGTGCCTTTAACGGATAAAATATTTACCCGGGTTGGGGCCAGCGATAACCTTAGCGGCGGAGAATCCACGTTTATGGTGGAGATGAATGAGACCGCGAGCATCATCAATAATATTTCGCAACGCAGCCTGATCCTGCTGGATGAGATAGGGCGCGGCACGTCTACTTATGACGGCATTTCCCTTGCCTGGAGCATCGTGGAATATTTACACGCCTCTCCTGCAGCCCCCAAAACATTGTTTGCCACGCACTACCATGAATTGAATGAACTGGAAGAGAAATTACCCCGTGTACAGAATTTTCATGTCACCAACAAAGAAGTGGGTAATAAGATCATCTTCTTACGCAAGCTGGCGCCGGGAGGCAGTACTCATAGTTTTGGTATCCATGTAGCCAAAATGGCCGGCATGCCCCCGTCTTTAATAGACAGGGCCAATGATATCCTGAAACAACTGGAAGAGAGTGGCCGCGGGGCTCACAGTGGTCCGACTGATAATACCAGCAGCCATCCTCAAAACAAAAACGCGCAACAACTCACACAGAACATCAAAAAATTATCTACCCCCCAAATGCAGTTGTCGATATTCGATGCACATTCCCAAACATTTGAAGATATCCGTAAGATGCTGACCGAAATGGACATTAACCGTTTGACCCCTGTTGAAGCATTGATGAAACTGAATGAGATAAAAGGGTTGTTAAAGTGATTTTTTAGAATCAATGAATGAAATTGTAATAGCTGATCTCTCTTTGAACTCTCTGTAGCTGGCCGTTGTGGTTATTTTAGAACCACAGAGGCACAACGGCACAGCGAAACACAGCGCATGAAGTAATAGGGTTTGGCCCGTTATAAGGATACGACGTATCGAAAAAAAATTAACCCCCGAATCTCCAAATGAAACAACAAATCGCACATTTTGCACTGCTAGTGAATGATTATGACGAGGCCATTGCATTTTATACCGGAAAATTGCATTTCGATCTTATCGAGGATACCCGACTCAGCGATACCAAACGTTGGGTATTGGTGGCGCCTAAAGGATCCACAGAATGCCGCATATTATTAGCCAAAGCCGCCAATGAAGAGCAGCAAAGCCGGGTAGGGAATCAAACCGGCGGCCGGGTGTTCCTTTTCCTGCATACAGATGATTTCTGGAGAGATTACCGGGCTATGGTAGCGAATAACATTCATTTTGTGCGGCCGCCAGTGGAGGAACCTTATGGCACTGTGGCAGTATTCGCTGATCTCTATGGGAATGTATGGGACCTTCTGGAACCTAAAGGATGATGGCTACTAAGTGGGAATTTGCCAATTGTGTAATTATTTCCCCATAATTTATACAGCCTTAATAGCGCCTCAATGGTATAATTATTTTTGAATAAAGGCTATACGTTAACCTAAAAATCATCAACCATGAACAATTCAATTGTAACAACCTTACAAAAAGCGGGTAACAGGATCATGCTTTTCCTTTCCGTCTTGCTTGTATCTATTGCTGG
>JBKJPR010000383.1:0-2601 GCA_046594275.1 Sediminibacterium sp. | reverse complement strand
GAAAGCGGATAATAGATCATCGGCTTATCATACACAGGCATCAGTTGCTTACTGATTCCTTTTGTGATGGGATACAATCTTGTACCCGATCCGCCCGCCAGAATAATGCCTTTCATGACTTAAAAATTAAAGTATCAATAATATCGTTCAAAGAAGGAAGCAGTTTATCTTTATCAGATAACTGAATCTCTCCCGGTTGCAACTGCCAGTCTATTCCCAGGGCAGGATCATTGAAAATGATCCCTCCTTCAGATGCTTTGTTATAATAATTATCGCATTTATAAAAGAAAACAGCTTCCTCACTTAATACTACAAAACCATGCGCAAATCCCCGGGGGATAAAAAACTGTGTATGACTGTCTTCTGACAATTCAATGGCAATATGGCGCCCAAAAGTCGACGATGCTCTCCTGAGGTCAACTGCCACATCCAGTACTTTACCTTTCAGCACCCGAACTAGTTTTGCCTGGGCAGATTCGCCCAGTTGAAAATGCAGGCCACGAAGCACGCCTTTCTGTGAGCATGACTGGTTATCCTGTACAAAATCAATGGCCAACCCTGTTTTTTCAAGGAAAGCTTTCCGGTTAAAACTCTCAAAAAAATAACCACGTCCATCTTTCAAAAAAGTATCATGAACAAGACAGCAGCCTTCTAAATGGGTTGTTTCAATACGCATAATTATCTGTTGGTATACATAGACTGGTAATAATGCTGGTAAGCGCCGCTGGTTACATGTTGCAACCATTCTGTATTGGCAAGGTACCAGTCGATCGTTTCACTTAGCCCTTCCTCAAAGGTAACCGTTGGTTTCCAGCCCAGTTCTTTATTGATCTTGGCCGCATCTATCGCATAGCGCCTGTCATGACCTGGCCTGTCTTTTACATAAGTGATCAGTTTTTCACTCTCGCCTTTTTTCCGGCCCAGCTTCTCATCCATTAAAGTACAGAGTAATTTTACCAGGTCAATATTGCGCCACTCATTAAACCCGCCTATATTATAGGTTTCACCGACAACCCCCTTGTGAAAAATAAGGTCAATAGCCCGCGCATGGTCCTTAACAAATAACCAATCCCTGGTGTAAAAACCATCCCCATATACAGGCAATGGTTTTTGGCTGATAATATTGTTAATGAAAAGGGGGATCAGTTTTTCTGGAAAATGATAAGGGCCGTAGTTATTGGAACAGTTGGAAACAATGGTTTGCATATGATAGGTCTCCCGGTAAGCGCGCACAAAATGATCAGAAGAAGCTTTACTGGCAGAATAGGGTGAATTAGGGTCGTAAGGTGTGGCCTCTGTGAAAAATCCCGTTTCCCCTAAACTTCCATACACTTCATCGGTTGAAATATGATAGAAAAGATGCTTTGCGTAATCTGCACTCCATTTTTTCCGCGCTGCATTCAAAAGATTTACCGTCCCAATGATATTGGTATACACAAAATCCAACGGCGACACTATGGAGCGGTCCACGTGCGACTCCGCAGCCAGGTGAACCACATCAGTTATTTCGTATTGATTAAATACGGTTTCCAATGCTTCACCATCGAGGATATTCGCTTTTACAAACTTGTAGTTGGGTTGGGTTTCAATATCAGCCAGGTTTTCGAGGTTTCCTGCATAAGTCAGCGCATCAAGGTTTACAATTTGATATTGAGGGTAAGTATTTACAAAAAGTCTTATCACATGCGAGCCAATAAAGCCCGCTCCACCGGTGACCAAAATATTTTTACGCATCATGCCGGAAAAAATTAATTATTTGCAAAAGTAACAATAAATTTTACCGGCAGCTACGATCAGGCATAAAACACAAAGTTTTAGGAATTATCGTTATCAGTTCCCTTACTCTGCGTCTCTCCGCCTCAGCGGTTATTTTTTTACGACTGAGACGGAGAGACGCAGAGAAAAGCGATAGGAATTAGGATAAAACAGGCCCATTAGCTGCCTGGTAGTTATGCTCGGATGTTTCTTATCTTCATCTATGAAACCATTTGCCATGAACCAACGATATTATTCTTTAGATGTCTTCAGGGGCGCTACGGTTGCCCTTATGATATTGGTTAATAATCCGGGTACCTGGGCTCATATTTATGCCCCCCTTGAACATGCGGTCTGGCATGGCTGTACACCCACCGATCTTGTATTCCCCTTTTTTTTGTTTGCAGTGGGTAATGCGATGGCATTTGTAATGCCGCGTTTTGAACAGGCAGGCGATGCAGTGTTCTGGAAAAAAGTGATCAAAAGAACGCTTCTCATTTTCGCGATCGGTGTTTTTTTGAACTGGAGCCCATTTGTGAGATGGGATGGTGAGCAAATTGCCTGGAAGCCCTGGCATAATGTACGCATCCTGGGCGTACTGCAGCGTATTGCACTTTGCTACTTTTTTGCTTCCGTGATCATATACTATGCAAAAGCAAGAGGCGCTTTCGTGATCAGTGCCATACTGCTATTGGTGTATTGGTTTATTTGCCTGATAGCAGGGACACCGGGCGATCCTTACAGCCTGTCAGGTTGGTTTGGTACACAGATAGATATTAATGTGCTGGGGCTGAGTCATATCTATAAAGGCGAAGGTGTTCCGTTCGACCCCGAAGGACTCCCAAG
>JBKJPR010000359.1:0-3947 GCA_046594275.1 Sediminibacterium sp. | reverse complement strand
CAATATTCGATATTCAAAAGCCATCCCGAACAACCGGAATGGCTTTTTCACTATACAATTGTTTCTATTTCTTCTCCACCGGCATCTTCGATTTCACATAATCCGCCATTTCTTTCGCTCCGGCTGATTCTTTTTTATCTGCTAATCCTTGTAAGGCATTATTGATAAAAGGATCTGTTTGTACACGTGCCTGTTGTGGTATATCATCCCTGAACTTCACTACCAGGTCAACACCTCTCTGAAAGTTCTGCAGGTTGGTCACTTTCGAGAGGAATTCTAATAAAGGAATTACCGCCTGGAATTTAGCCTGTGCCAAAGGCATCTTATCAAATTTGCCGGTTATAAAATCATAGGCACTTTCATCGCCGTATTTGATGATAACGTTTGTAATGGCACTTAGCAGGCGGCCTTTATTATTGTCTTTGGATAAGCTGTTGGCTATCCGGTATGCTTCATTTCCATCTATGCCAGCCAGGGCCTCCAGTGCGGCTCCGGCTACCGTATAGGAAGAATCGGTAATGGCCTGCGTAAAGAAATCCTTGTAACTGTTATTCTTCAGCTTGGCAAGTGCATCAATAGCAGAAGCTCTTGCAATTTTGTGGTCATCATTCCGGGCTATGGATTCTATTTTTGTTATGGTAGCCGGATCTAATTTGGTGTTACCGAAATTATTTATGGCCCTGATGCGAATCCTGAAATAGGGGTCGCTCAATGCTTTCACCAGTAAATTATAGGCAGATGCATCAGAAAGACCCTTTGCTGCGAATTCAATTGCTTCCCGCCTGTCTAAATATTTTCCGGCATAGTTGTATTGATGAATATACTCGGCTAATGTTTTATTATCTTTTTTTTCTGCAAGAAGCACTTTGTCGGCATCTGCATTCACCAGGTCTGGCCTGGAAGAAACCGGGAAAGAGAAAGTATCCGCTTTGTTTTCTGACCAAACAGTATAACGTTTTTTACTGCTGCCATTATAAATATCAACGGCCACTGGTAATTTGAAAAGCTTATCTCCGGCCTGTGTTTGCTTAATATACACTTTGGATGTTTGGGTAGATGCATCATATCCATAACTGAAATCCAGCACAGGATGCCCGCTGCCAAAATACCATTGATTAAAGAACCAGTTAAGATCTTTACCGGTTACCTCTTCAAATGCCAGGCGTAATTTATGAGCGCTGCCGGTGCCAAATTTGTTGGCAGTAAGGTATTTGTTCAAAGAACTAAAGAATGCATCATCGCCAACGTAATTGCGTAGCATATTCAAAATACGTCCGCCTTTCTGGTAGCTTACCAGGTCGAACATATCTTCCTTGTCGTTGTAGAAAAACCTTACCAGGTCCTTATTCCGGCTGGTGGGGCTGTTCAGGTAACTTTGCATTTCACTGTAATTTTCAAAACCAGCATCATCAGCGCCGTATTTGTATTCCAGCCATAAATACTGGCTGTAATCAGCGAAACTTTCATTCACGGTTAAATTGCTCCAGCTTTCAGCGGTAACCAGGTCGCCAAACCACTGGTGAAACAATTCGTGCGCAATGGTACTTTCCCAGTTATTACCATCCACCAGTTCCCGCGCATTCTGCTGGGCACTTTCCTGGTGTAAAGTGGCAGTCGTATTTTCCATCGCACCACTCACATAATCACGGCCCACAATCTGGCTGTATTTCACCCATGGATAATCGATACCGGTAACTTTTTCTGAAAAGAATTTCATCATTTCCGGCGTAAGGCCGAAAATTTTCCGGGCCACTTTTTCATATTCTTTCTCCACATAGTAACTGACTTCCTTGCCTTTGTAAGAGTCTTTTACGATAGCAAAATCTCCCACACCGATAAAGAACAGATACGGGGAATGCGGAAGATCCATCACCCAGGAATCCGTTCGCGTACCATCACTGTTATTCTTTTGTGTGGTCAGTTTCCCGTTGGAAAGTGAAACATATTTGGCAGGAACGGTCAGATTGAATTCCTGAGTGGTTTTCTGGTTGGTCTTATCTATCGTAGGCACCCATACCGAAGTGGCTTCTGTTTCACCCTGGGTCCATATCTGCGTAGGTTTGTTTTTGTCTTCCCCTTTTGGATTGATAAAGTACAGGCCCTTTGCATCCGTGATGGCGGCGCTTCCTTCAGACTGGAACTCATCAGGTTTAGCGGTATAATCAATATATACTACGTAAGTTTCACCACGCTTATACGTTTTATCCAGTTTGATAGTTAGAACAAGGCTATCGTAAGTATGTTTCAGTGCTGTATGCTTACCGGCTTTTACGATCTCCACTTTATTGATGTTCATTCCTTTAGCATCCAGTTGTAAAGTATCGGTAGGATAGAAATGTGGTTTCAGTGTGATCCACACTTTGCCATTCAGGTAAGATTTGCTGTAATCAAATTTCGCATCCAGTTTGGTATGTACCAGGTCGTTGATCTTTGTTGGTGTGGCCCGGTAAATCTTTTTTGCTGGTTCAGGCATTTGTATAACCTGAGCAAACAGATGGCTTGCTGTGAAAAAAGTGATCAGTAATAAGAGTTTCTTCATGAAATTATTTTTATGAGGCATAAAGATAAATGCCTTGCAGAAATACAGTGCTAGAATTTTACTAAAGGAAAAAAGAGTCAGATAGGGACCTGTTCCCGCTGATGGATGATGCTGGAACTTAATTTAAAGTAGATTTGTGCCCAAAGTAACCCGGTTCATGCTGATGGTGAAGAATGCATATAAATGGATTTTCCTGCTTATCCCTGTTTTGACGGGATTGCTTGCGGGTGCCCAGCAACCGGGCTTCCTACATATCCAATCGGAAAACGACCACCCTTATTATGTCTCGTTGAATGGGTCAGCCTACCCATCTTCTGCAACAGGTTACCTCATAATTCCCCGTGTACCGGTTGGTGAGCATACCCTGGTGATGAGTTTCCCCGGGAATGAATTCCCACCTTATGCTTTCCCTTGTACTATCGCAAATGGACCCAGAGGTTTTTCGCTTAAGCAAGGGGTAGATAATAGCTGGAGCCTGTTCGATATGGTCAGTTTTCTCGTTACCAGGGGGGGTATAGCTTCACAGGAACAGGTGCAGGCTGCAGCAGGAAAGCCTGCCCAACCGGTAGCAGAAAAAGTGCTGGTCAAAGTACCAATGCGGCCATTGGCGGGAATCCAGAAGATTTTCAACAAGTCTTCCTCCAGTGGTATTGACGAAGTATATATAGTAATCAATGGCTCAAAAGTGGATACCGTAGCACTTTTCATCCCGGTTTTGCCGGACGAAAAACCGAAACAGACAGCTTCTGTGCGAGGGTCTTTCCCTGCCAGTCGTGGCATTCAGGTGCAAAACCGGTTATCCCAGGCTTTCATTTCCCGGTTATACCGTCAATCCTTACTTTCAAACTAACCCTGCATGCCACGTTATTTCCTGGAACTGGCTTATAAAGGAACTGGCTATAGTGGCTTCCAGGTGCAGGATAATGCCCAAACTATTCAGGCGGAAATAGAAAAAGCATTGCAAACCCTGTTTCATGTGTCTTTTGCGCTAACCGGCTCATCCCGAACCGATGCGGGTGTACATGCCTGGCAGAATTACTTTCACTTTAATTCTGAACTGGATATTCAGAGCAGGAGCGCTTATAACCTTAATGCGTTACTCCCTCCGGCTATTGCGGTGAAAGGCATTTACCGGGTTTCGGATACTGCCCATTGCCGTTTTGATGCTATCGCCAGGGAGTATAAGTACTTCATTTACAGGAAGAAAGATCCCTTTATGGTAGATAGGGGGTGGTTATATCCGTACCCTGTAGATCTGAAACTGTTACAGCAGGCCGCTGGCATTTTGCGTGAATACCAGGATTTCACCAGTTTTTCCAAGCGGAATACCCAGGTAAAGACCTTTATGTGTTCTATTGCTCATTCGGAATGGCATGCCGAGGGCGACGCTCTTGTTTATCAGGTGAGA
>JBKJPR010000269.1:0-5131 GCA_046594275.1 Sediminibacterium sp. | reverse complement strand
GCTATTATCTTCCTGGTATTGCTCTCGAAATTGCCGACATGATAATTTTGCTGGGCTAAAAATATCTTCATGAAGCAAAGTTCCGTAACTTTTTTTATAAAGTTGAATTGAAATGGATGTTTAGATTCCAGTTGGATGATCAGATTATTGTAAAGCCGGGGTTCATGATTTTGGCCACAGATTCCACAGATTTTATATGAGCAAAACTGGGTATTACTGTGGCAAAAGGAGTGCAGTGTTAAGGGTGGCGCATATGGCTTTAACAGCGTATTATAAAAACGTAAAAATTTGTTAGCGGCCAGTGTTTACTTTTGCACGTATCTCATGCCAGGTTATGAAGCAAAAGTTAGTATTCCTCTTTATTATATTGATAGGGTTTGCCTGTAAGAATGCAAAACAGGTTCCCGATGTGTCGGCAATCAAGGTATCACTACAGACAGAAAGATTTGAAAAAGATTTTTTTGCCCTCGATACCCTTCACCCGGATGCCTCTCTGCAGGCCCTGAACCAGGCGCATCCTGATTTTACACAGGATTTTCTATTCAACATTCTCGGCGCCTCTGCCGGCAGCGCGACCAAAGAAGTTCCTGCTTTTATACGTAGTTATGAAAGCATGTATCAATTGACCAGGGAAAAGTTCAAAGATTTCAGCAGTATAGAAGCGGAGGTAAAAAAAGGCCTGCAATTCACGCACTACTATTTTCCCGCTTATAAACTGCCTGTAAAACTGATCACTTTTATCGGGCCTGTCAACAGCTATGGCAATATCATCACAGCCGATGCCCTGGCAGTTGGCCTGCAATTGTATATGGGCAGGGATTACCCGCTGTACCTGAGTGAAGCGGGGCAGCAGATGTATCCTTTATTTATTTCGCGGAGATTTGAACCGGCTTATATCCCTGTTAACTGTATAAAAAATATTATAGATGACATGTATCCCAATAACAGTATGGGCAGGCCGTTGATAGAACAGATGGTGGAATCGGGTAAACGGATGTATGTGCTGGACAGGTTACTACCGGATGCGCCTGATAGTATCAAAACCGGCTACACACAACAACAGTTAACTGATTCTTATGAAAGCGAAAAGAATATCTGGAGTTTTTTTGTACAGAACGATCTGCTGTACAATACAGACCCTAACATGACACGCGACTATATGAACGATGGCCCCAATACACAGGCTCTCGGAAAAGAGTCTCCCGGTAATATCGGCCAGTTTGTTGGCATGCAAATCGTTGCTAAATGGATGGAAAAAAACAAGGATCTGTCGTTGGATATTTTAATGAAAACGCCGGGCAGGCAGATATTCGACGAGGCTAAGTATAAACCAAAATAAATGAGTAAGAACTCCGTGCAGAATCTAAATGATCAATTCATTTTAGTAGGCACGATCATTTCAAATGAGGGGATATTGACGGAGAAAAGCTGTTTACTGTTCTCATTTTCCATCTGGTAGGTGCCATGCATCTTTCCCATTTCTGTTCTCAGGTTGCAGCCACTTACATACTGGTAATTCTCACCGGGTTTCAGTACGGGCTGAATACCTACCACACCTTCACCCTCCACTTCACGATGCTCGCCATTGCTGTCGAATATATACCATTGACGGCGTAGAAGTTTTACGGTAAAATTATTATGATTCTCGATGGAAATACGGTAGGCAAACATATACTCACTATTCAGCGGGTTGCTGTAATCGGCCTGGTAAAAGGTCTCTACACTGATCTCAACACCTTCTGAAATTTTAGATACCATATAGTAGTATTGCTTTCAGTAAAAATAAGGAATTGCGGTAAAGAAACCTTGTGAAAAATAGGTGAACGGTGTGGGTCCATCGTCCATGGACTGTGAATTATCGTTGAATTAATGCAACGTGTTGCTGCATAGCTTAATTTTGCACCACTTTAAAACTGAGATATGACAAAAATTGCTGTTGCTAAAGGAGATGGGATAGGCCCTGAGATCATGGATGCTGTACTGTCTGTTTTTAAAGCCGCCAAAGTGCCCCTGGAATTTGAATTTGTGGATATGGGTAAATGGGTATTTGATAAGGGTTATAGTAATGGTATGACCCCGGAAGCACAGCAAACCATTGAATCAACGGGTATTCTCTTTAAGGGTCCCATGGAAACGCCAAAAGGCAAGGGTGTAAAAAGTGTAAATGTAACCGCCCGGAAAACCTGGAACACATATGCCAATAAACGCACTTTTCAAACCCTTCATGGCGTAGATACTGTTTTCAGCAAAGCAGGTATTCCTATTGATATTACCATTGTTCGTGAAAATATTGAAGATACCTATGGCGGCATTGAACATATGCTTACGCATGATGTGGCCCTCAGCCGCCGTTTTATTACTCGCCCCGGTAGCCTGCAGTTGATCAAATATGCATTTGAAATGGCTAAAAAGAAAGGAGCCAAAAGAATCACCTGCGGGCACAAGGCCAATATTATGAAACTGACGGATGGGTTATTCCTCGACGTATTCAATGAAGTGGCCAAAGACTATCCTGAACTGAAAGCTGATGATGTGATCGTGGATGACCTGTGTATGAAACTGGTAAGCCGGCCTGATCTTTTTGATGTGGTTGTACTGACCAACCTGCAGGGTGATATTGTTAGTGATCTTTGCGCTGGCCTGGTAGGTGGTTTAGGCTTTGCACCTTCTGCCAATATCGGCGATCATATTTCCATATTTGAAGCAGTGCATGGCACAGCTCCGGACATTGCAGGTAAAAATATGGCCAATCCAACGGCATTGTTGTTGAGTGGGTTTGGTATGCTGCGCCATCTCGGATTAATGGAAGCTGCCGTCAGCATAGAGAATGCTTTACTGTATACCCTCGAAAGCGGGGTACATACCGGTGATTTCGGGGATAAGAAAATTCCTTCCCTCAATACCACTGAATTTACAAAGGCTATTATTGATAATTTCGGAAAACTGCCTGCGCATCAACCCAAACCTTTCCTGGCCAACCAGCCACCAACACCCACGCATTTTAAATTAGAGAAGAACCCGATGCTGGAGAGCGAGGAACTCAGTAAAGTATCTATTGTGGGCGTGGATATGTTTATTGAAAGCAATGTGCAGCCTTCTGCTATCGCTGAAAAATGCCTGCATCATACAGCAGATATCTTTAAACTGGTAACCATCAGTAACCGGGGTACACAGGTTTGGCCCAAAGGATCTTCTTTTACCAATTTGGTTAACCAGTACTGTTGCCGGTTTGAAAGCATTGGCGATGTGCCTGTAACCCAGGTAGATATACTGGAACTGTATAAACGCTTATCCCATGACTTTAAGATATGCTCCACCGAACTGCTGAATATGTGGGGCGATAAGAAGGCCTATAGCTTGGCGCAGGGGCAGTAATAATCGAGGATAGATATGATTTAGAGTATGATTTCTCGGATGATTTACACTGATTTCATACGAATCATATTAAAATCGCTAATTCTGTGATACCACATCTGTGAAATCAGCGATTTACCGTAATTTCACGGCTCATTTAAAAGAGCAATTGAACCATGGCTGAAGTGATCTTAATGCCCCGCCTGAGCGACACCATGACCGAAGGTGTTATTGCTGCCTGGCATAAAAAAGTAGGCGATACAGTGAAGAAAGGCGATTTATTAGCCGAAATAGAAACCGATAAAGCCACCATGGAACTGGAAAGCTACCAGGATGGTGTATTGTTACATATTGGAACCCCAACCGGGGGAAAGCTACAGGTAAATGATCTGCTTGCCATCTTTGGCAAAGCGGGTGAAGATGTTACATCCCAAATTGCAGCGCATGCCGGCGGGTCCAAAGAACCGGACAGCCAACCAACAACCGACAAACAACCCCAAACCCCAAACCCCAAACCCCAAACTGATAAGCCCCAAACCGATAAAGCCCCACAAGCCCCCGCTTCTCCTGATGTTTCATCAATGGAAGAAGTAGTACTCATGCCAAGGTTAAGTGATACCATGACCGAAGGCGTTATTGCCGGCTGGCATAAAAATGTGGGCGATGCAGTGAAGAAAGGAGACGTGCTGGCAGATATAGAAACCGATAAAGCCACTATGGAACTGGAAAGTTACAAGGATGGCATATTATTATACCAGGGTGCAAAAGCGGGAGAAAAGATCCAGGTGAATGACCTGCTTTGTATTATTGGTAAAGAAGGACTGGATGTGAATGCGATTGTTGAGGGAGTAAAAACGGGCGGACAAAAGGCCACAACCACAGACCCCAAACCAGAGACCACAGACAAGAAACCAGAAGCTGCTCCTGCTGAGCAAAACCCAGCTCCTGCTGAGCAACCCTCAGCTCCTGCTGCTGTTGTGAATGAAGGACGGATTCTGGCTTCTCCATTGGCTAAGAAAGTAGCCACCGAAAAAGGTATTGACCTGCGTTATGTAAAAGGAACGGGTGACAATGGAAGAATTACCAAAACAGATATTGATAATTTTACACCGGCAACACCATCCCCGGCATCTGCCAATGCACAACCGGCATCTACAGCGCCAAAAACCAGTGCACCTGCAGGACAGGTAAGTTTTGAAGATGTACCGGTATCGCAGATGCGTAAAGTGATCGCGAAGCGGTTGGGTGAAAGTCTCTTTACTGCCCCGCATTTCTATCTTACAATGAGCATTGACATGGATGCTGCAGTTGCAGCGCGTGTCAAGATCAATGAAGTGGCAGCGGTAAAGATCAGTTTTAATGATATGGTACTAAAAGCAACAGCGCTGGCACTTAAACAACATCCTAAAGTGAACAGCAGTTGGCTGGGAGATACGATCCGTTACAATCACCATATTAATATTGGTGTTGCTGTGGCGGTAGAAGATGGTTTATTGGTTCCTGTAGTACGTTTTGCAGATGGAAAATCATTGAGCCAGATAGGCGCCGAAGTAAAAGAATTTGCCCAGAAAGCAAAAGATAAAAAGTTACAGCCCGCCGATTGGGAAGGAAGCACTTTCACCATTTCCAACCTTGGCATGTTTGGGATTGATCAGTTTACTGCCATTATCAACCCACCCGATTCCTGTATCCTGGCCATAGGCGGTATTGCGCAGGTGCCTGTTGTGAAGAATGGGCAGGTAGTTCCCGGTAATGTGATGAAAGTAACCCTTAGCTG
>JBKJPR010000013.1:0-3225 GCA_046594275.1 Sediminibacterium sp. | reverse complement strand
TATTTAGTTTATCTTTAAAGCATAAATGTAACTATATGAAAAAATGTATTCTCGCCATCTCAGTTTCTTTGATGGTTTGTGTTTCTTTCGCACAGGCGCCAAAAGCCAAAGCCAATTTTGAAGATACCATTCAATACAGCCTCGGCGTGTATATGATGCAGCAACTGTTTGCCAAGACCGGTTTTGTGGTCAATAATCCTACCATGTTTAAAAAGGCAATAGACGATGTGATCCTGAAAAAGAAATTAATGATCGATCCTGCTACCACTGAGGCGCGTTTGTTGGCTTACCAGAATCTTTTCCTCCAGGAAAAAGGTAAAAAATTAGAGTCTATCCTGTTTGAAAAAATAAAAGGCCAGCCCGGGTTTGTGGCATTGCCAAATGGAGTTAACTATTCAATGGTTAAGGCTGGCCAGGGGCCAAGTCCTTCGGCAAAAGATACCGTTATCCTCAACCTGATTACAACCCTGCCCGACGGTACAGAGATTGATAATACCAATAAGACCAAACAATCCTATATGGCATTGGCAGGTGATATGATACCAGGGCTGAAGGAAGTACTGTACAGGATGAAAGAAGGCGCTTTGGTAAGGGCAATTGTTCCGGCCGCACAGGCGTATGGCTCTCAAGGCACAGCTACCATCCCCCCAAATTCTGCTGTGATCTATGATATTGCATTAGTAAGTGTGAAACTCGCTAAATAGTATCCTATTGATTATCAACGTGTTTGAATTGTCAATGGTGAATGGTCAATGGTCAGTGGTGAATAAAATAGGGTACACCTTGTTATTCCCATCCACTAATTGACCATTCACTATTCACCATTCACTCCCCTCCCCCCATAATTTAATCTGCTTCAAACAGGCAATCAATCGCTATAATTCCTACCTTTGCCGCTCGAAAAATTTGGGGACACGCTTCCCCATACAAACTAAAAAACAAGAACCTTTATGGCGGACTTGAAACTACAACGCAATTTTGGAATTGCTGCCCACATAGATGCAGGCAAGACCACAACAACAGAACGTATCCTGCGCTACACAGGTATGATCCACAAAATTGGTGAAGTACACGATGGTGCGGCTACAACCGACTGGATGGATCAGGAGAAGGAGAGGGGTATCACCATCACCTCAGCCGCAGTAAGCTGCGAGTGGAAATTCCCAACCAATAAGGGTACAGCAGATGCCAATACCAAATCGTATTATTTCAACATCATTGATACCCCAGGCCACGTAGATTTTACCGTTGAGGTAGAACGTTCCATGCGTGTACTGGATGGTTTGATAGCCCTGTTTTCTGCGGTTGACGGGGTAGAACCCCAGTCAGAAACCGTTTGGCGCCAGGCAAACCGTTACAAAGTACCCCGTATCGGATTCGTAAATAAAATGGACCGCGCAGGCGCCGATTTCCTGATGGTGGTAGCCCAGGTAAAAGAAATGCTGGGCGCTAAAGCAGTGCCTTTGCAGTTACCCATTGGTGCAGAAGATGATTTCATAGGTGTTGTGGATCTGATCACCATGAAAGGTGTGATCTGGGATATGGAAACCGAGGGCATGACCTTTAAAGAGATCCCTGTTCCGGAAGATATGATAGAAGAAGCCAATCACTGGAGGGCACAATTGATTGAAGCTGTTGCCGAATACGATGATACACTGATGGAAAAATTCTTTGTTGATCCCGCTTCTATTTCTGAAGATGAAGTTCATGAAGCCATCCGTAAAGCCTGTATCGACCTCAGCATCGTACCCATGATGTGCGGTTCTTCTTTCAAAAATAAAGGTGTTCAAACAGCGCTCGATGCGGTTTGCCGTTACCTCCCCAGCCCTATTGATCTGGAAGATACCGTGGGTATCAATCCCGAGACAGGAGAAACCACTTCACGTAAACCCAATGCCAAAGAGCCTTTTGCAGCGCTGGCTTTCAAAATTATGACCGATCCTTTTGTGGGCCGGTTGGCATTCTTCCGTTGCTATTCAGGTCACCTGGATGCGGGTTCTTATGTATTGAACGTAAGAAGCGGCAAGAAAGAGCGTATCAGCCGAATCATGAAAATGTTCGCTAATAAACAGAACCCAATTGATTTTATTGAAGCAGGTGATATTGCAGCAGCAGTAGGTTTTAAAGAGATCAAAACCGGGGACACTTTGTGTGATGAGAACTATCCGATCACACTGGAAAATATGTTTATTCCTGAGCCGGTGATTTCGGTGGCTGTTGAACCAAAAACACAGGTCGACGTTGATAAAATGGGTATGGCCATCGCCAAACTCGTTGAAGAAGATCCAACCCTGCGTGTAAAAACAGATGAAGATACCGGACAGACTATTTTGTCAGGAATGGGTGAACTGCACCTCGAGATCATCGTTGAGCGTATGCGTCGTGAGTTCAAGGTTGGGATCAACCAGGGTAATCCGCAGGTGGCCTACAAAGAGGCATTCAGTAATACTATCGAACACCGTGAAGTGTTGAAAAAACAAACGGGTGGTCGTGGTAAATTCGCAGATATATACTTTGAGATTGGGCCTGCTGATGCAGAATGGTTAACAGAGAACCCCGGAAAACATTTTCAGTTTAAGAATGATATTTTTGGTGGATCTATTCCAAAAGAATTCCATCCTGCCATCCAGAAAGGTTTTGAAACCTCCATGGGAACAGGTGTATTGGCCGCTTACCCAATGGAGAGTATGAAAGTGCGCATATTTGATGGCAGCTTCCACCAGGTGGATTCTGATTCTATGTCATTTGAATTGTGTGCCAAAGGAGGGTTCCGTGAAGCGGGCCGTAAAGCCAAACCGGTTTTACTGGAGCCAATCATGAGAGTAGAAGTGGTAACGCCCGATCTATACATGGGAGATGTTACCGGCGATCTAAACCGCCGCCGTGGTATGCTGGAAGGAATGGATAGCCGTGGAAATCTCCAGGTGATTAAGGCAAAAGTTCCGCTGAGCGAAATGTTTGGTTATGTTACGCAACTGCGTTCCTTATCATCAGGGCGTGCCACCTCCACTATGGAATTCAGTCATTATGCCCCGGCCCCTAACAATATTGCTGAAGAAGTGATAGCGAAGAGCAAGGGGAAAGTGAAAGTGGAAGATTAGTAGTAGGTATGTTACATACATTATATAAGGCCCTGTTCTGATTGGAACGGGGCCTTATATTTTAATATCGAATATCGAACAGATGAACAACGAACAAGGAACAGGGAACAAGGAACAAGGAACA
>JBKJPR010000489.1:0-5033 GCA_046594275.1 Sediminibacterium sp. | reverse complement strand
TGCTACCAAAAGATTACCAGTAGCATTTAAATGGACGCGGTCTGTAGTGAGTATGCCTGATTCTTTATTCTGCGGATTGTTTTTCAGGCTATATTGCTGGAAGGCGCTACGCAGATCGATTAATGGGATATTGTTTTTTAAGGAGAAAGTGCGCAACCAGTTACTGTACATATTCAGGTCGCCATCCTGCTGGTTGGAATGATCATTCCGCTCACCAATAACGGCTGGTGTGCAAATGATCACTTTACTGCCGGCTGCCTGTAGTTTATTAACCAAAGCTTCATAGAACCTTCCAAACTTGTTAAAATCGGTTCCTGTACCGCTTGAACTTTTGTGCCATACATCATTTACGCCAACATAGATCACTACAATATCGGGGTTCTGGTTCAGTACATCCTGTTCAATACGGAGGTATAGATCATAAATTTTGTCGCCGCTAACACCCGCGCCTACCAGTTCATAATTTTCAGAAGCGCCTTCCTGCATGATCAGTGAATCCATCAGTTTGATATAACCCCCGGCGCGGACACCTGCCGCGGTAATTGAATCGCCAAAGAAAACAACTTTTTTCTTTTTGCTTTTGAAGTTGAATGACATTAATATCATTACTCCTACAAAAAGCGCTAACAGGATGATCTTGCTCATATGGATGTTTTTTATTTTTTGCCGCAGATTAACACAGATTAAATCTGTGGCAACTATTTTTTTTAATTGTTATTTAATAAATATCAGTCATCACAGGCGTTGTTGATGTGCCCATCAGTTCCACAAACTCTCTTTCTTTTACAAGATAACCATTACCATGCGCACAAAAATGCACTTTAAGGTTCTCGATGCTTAAAGGATTTCCTTCGGGGATATCGGCGTGGTTGCAGTACCGGATATCATGCCCGTCAACAATGATCACCAGCCCGCTGCCAATTGCTTCCATGCGGTTTCCCTGCGTGATCAGCATCCCGGTATCTTCTCCCAACCCTATCCCGATACAGGATGGATTGGCCGACACTGCTTGAGCCAGCCTGGCAAAACGCCCGCGTTTCTCGAAATGCGAATCAAAGATCACCTGGTCCATAAAACCGAGTCCCGTAGTGATCTTTACTTCTCCTTTTAAATGCGCCCTGGTGGCATTACCCTCGTAGATCATCGTACTGCTCATGGCCATGGCGCCTGCCGAAGTGCCTGCAATTACAAAATTTTCTTTCTCGTACCGGCTCTTAATAATATGCAGGAAACGTGTGCCTCCAAATATAGATGAGAGCCGCAACTGGTTCCCGCCTGTGAACAATACACCGGCGCTGCTGCTGACCCTTTGCAGGTATTCTTCGTTCAGCGCATCTTCGCGGTTGCGGATATGGATCAAACCGATATCGGTACAACCTATTTTACCAAATGCGTTGAGGTAATTCTCACCTACTTCATACGGTATGGTAGAAGCAGTAGTGATCACTTCAATACGGGAGGCAGGCCCACCCACTTCATCCACGATACGGCGTAAAATGCCTAACTCAATAAAATTAAGGTTATTATGATAAGCGCCTTTTTCCAGCTCCGTGCCTTTGTCTTCTGCACCACCAATTGCGATCAGCTTTCCTTTTGGAATACTCATGCCTGCTAAATTCGTTCCCGACAAAAATAAGCGTTTTGATTTGCCCGGGCGTACAGGAAAAATCAATATATTCATCGTCAGGCAATTCGTGTATTATTTGTGAGCAAATACATGCGCATTAAATCATCAACCAACGCTTATGAAGATCGAAGAAATAAAAATATTACGGGGGCCTAATTACTGGAGTGTAAGGCGCTCGCAACTGATACAGATGAAGCTAAACCTGGAAGACCTGGAACAACGCCCCACCAACAGCATTGACGGTTTTTTAGAAAGATTACAAACCTTGTTTCCTTCTATGTATGCGCACCGTTGCAGTGTGGGTACCCCGGGTGGTTTTTTTGAAAGGGTAAAAGAAGGCACCTGGATGGGGCATGTGATAGAGCATGTGGCCCTGGAACTGCAGACTCTGGCAGGTATGGACTGCGGTTTCGGCCGCACTCGTGGCACGGGAAAAGAAGGTGAATATTATGTGGTGTTTAACTATATGGAGGAGGATGCAGGCGTGTATGCCGCCAAAGCAGCGGTAAGAATTACACAGGCCCTGGTAGATTCAGCTATGTATGACCTGGCAGATGATATCCAGCAACTCAGGGAGATCAGGGAGGATACAAGGTTAGGGCCCTCTACGGGTTGTATTGTAGAAGAAGCGGCCAAACGGGGTATTCCCTATATCCGACTGAATAAACAGAGCCTGGTACAATTGGGTTATGGCGTTCACCAGAAAAGGATACGCGCCACTATTGCCAGCACCACAGGCAATATAGCGGTGGATATTGCCTCCGACAAAGAAGAGACCAAGAATTTATTAGAAGCGGCCGAGATACCCGTTCCCCGCGGAACAGTGGTAAGAACGGAAGCGGGTTTACAGGAAGCGATTGATAAATACGGTTACCCTCTTGTGATCAAACCCATTGATGGCAACCACGGCAAAGGCAATACCACCAATATCAATACCTGGGAACAGGCAGTAAAAGCATTTGAATCTGCCAAAGTGTACAGCCGCAGCGTGATTGTTGAAAAATTTATTACGGGTGTGGATTTCCGGGTGTTGGTGATCAATTATAAATTCATCTGCGCAGCGCTCAGAACGCCGGCTTCGGTTGTGGGTGATGGTGAACATACTATTCAATGGCTGGTTGACGAGACCAATAAAGATCCGCGGCGCGGTTATGGCCATGAAAAAGTGCTTACCCAGATAACCATTGATCAATCGAGCCAGAAAATGCTGGAAGAAAAAAATTATACTTTGGAAACCGTGCCACCCAAAGGTGAACTGGTATTATTGAAAACCACCGCCAACCTGAGTACCGGTGGTACTTCCACTGATGTAACGGATGAAGTGCACCCGGTGAATATTTTCCTGGCCGAAAGAATCGCTAAAATTATTGGGCTGGATATCTGTGGAATTGATATTATGGCGCCCGATCTCCGTACTCCTGTCTTCGAAAATGGCGGCGCCGTGCTGGAAGTGAATGCTGCCCCGGGCTTCCGCATGCATATTGAGCCTGCTGAGGGTTTGCCAAGGAATGTGGCTGAACCGGTGATCAATATGTTGTTTCCTAAAGGATCGGATGGGCGTATCCCGATCATTGCCATAACAGGCACTAATGGCAAGACTACCACTACCCGCCTGACCGCCCATATCTGCAAGACTGCGGGCCGTAAAGTGGGCTATACCACCAGCGATGGGGTATACATACAGAACCAGATGATGATGAAGGGGGATTGTACGGGCCCGCTCAGCGCAAAATTTGTTTTACGCGACCCAACGGTTGATTTTGCCGTACTGGAATGTGCCCGTGGTGGCCTGCTGAAAGCCGGCCTGGCTTTCCGGAACTGCGATGTGAGCATTGTGACCAATGTAACTGCCGACCACCTGGGCCTGGGCGGAATAGACAGCCTGGAACAGATGGCCAGGGCCAAGGCCGTGATACCGGAAACTACTTTTAACCATGGATTTGCCATTCTGAACGCTGAAGACGACCTGGTATATGCCATGCATGAAGGATTGACCTGCAATGTGGCATATTTCAGCATGGATGAAAACAATCCGCGTATCCAGAAACATTGCCGGAAAGGCGGCTATGCCGCGGTGTATGAAAATGGCTATGTGTCTATATTGAAAGGCACCTGGAAAATACGGGTGATGAAAGTGAGTGAAATTCCCATTACCTACGGCGGTAAGGCATTGCACAATATCATGAATACTTTGCCCGCTATGCTCGCCACGTACCTGTTCAAGGATATTACGATCGAGGATATACGTACTGCGCTAAGTACCTTTGTACCCTCTCCTTCCCAGACACCGGGGCGCTTAAACCTGTTTGAGTTCAAGCATTTTAAATTCTTAGTTGATTTTGCCCATAACCCTGCAGGACTGGAACTGTTATGCGATTTTATCAAAAAAATGGACGGCACCCCCAAAGTGGGCATTATCAGCGGTACCGGCGACAGGCGGGATGATGATATCCGCGAACTGGGGCGTATTTCGGGGCGGTCGTTTGATGAGATCATTATCCGCCAGGATAAGAACCTGCATGGCCGCAGCGCCGAAGAAATTGTAAATTTGTTGGTGGAGGGTATCAATGAAACCAAAACCACGGATATTCCAATTAATATCATTTACAATGAAAAGGAATCGATCATGTTTGCCTATGATAATGCCAAACCAGGTTCACTGATCACGATCATGTGCGATGTAGTGGCCGAGGCGCTGGACCTTATTAAAGCATTGAAAGAGAAGGAAGACCAGGGGTAGCTAACAGAAAAGCAGTTAAAAAATTTGGCACAGTTGGGGTGCATCCTTATTTTTGCCACCCATTACACAATAATGGAAAGGATTGCCTGATAGTATAAGGGTAGTACAACTGTTTTTGGTACAGTTTGTCTTGGTTCGAATCCAGGTCAGGCAACAAAAGCCTCCACTTCAAAGTGGAGGCTTTTTTATTTCTCCTTAATTTGATAACGTAGTAATTGGCTTAAACCTGAGAATTATGTACCGTTTATACTCGACAATAACTATTAAATGTTTTAGCCTGTTGCTATTTCCGCAATCATTAAAAGATCGCTTCCCATCAGGAACTATGTTACCAATACGCCCAGCCAAACCACAAAATCGCAAGTGCCTATGGCAGGCCTTAGAAAATGTTAGATTTACATCATTTAATTAAGTCAAAATTCATATAATATAAGCCTATTTTACTATATTTTCAATTTCAAAGCGCGAAACAGAATGATCAAGATCGGCCCCAGTACGACAATTAAAACCCTGGAAGAAGAATATCCGTTGTTTGAAAAGAAGGAGGGCGTCGATATAACCTTTTCTTTCTCCGCATAGTGTACTTCCCTTCTCTCTTTCTCCGCATAGTGTACTTCCCTTCTCTGTAGGGTATCACCCTAAAAGACAAGTCAACATTATTTCATC
>JBKJPR010000190.1:0-4227 GCA_046594275.1 Sediminibacterium sp. | reverse complement strand
ATCCATTAATTTTTCTTCGATAAAAACAGATTTTCCTAACTGCTCAAACAAGTTGGTCACATAATTTACCTGCTCTTCACTTGCCTGGTGGGCGCAGATGCAGGTCATACTTTCCTGTATCGCAATAGCTGTATTGGGCATGGTACGGAATATGGCGAACCGTTCACCCACGATCTCCTCGATGTCTTTTATCCAGACACCAGTTACCACGCTGATCAATACATGTCTTTTCGGATCGAGGTAGGGTTGAATACCGGCGAGCACTTCTTTTAGCTGGAATGGCTTTACTGCCAGTACAATCCAGTCTGCATGCTTGACAGCTTCAATATTATCACTGCCCGTAAGCACCCCCTTTTCTTCCAGTGATTTGAGTGATGCGGTATTTCTTTTGGTAACCACCAGATGGCCGGGTAGTATAAAACCGCTGCTTACCAAACCTTCTGCCATTGAGGCGCCGAGATTCCCGCCACCAATGATGGCTATTTTCTTGTTCATAACAATTGCTTTGCTGTGAAAGTAATGAAAAAAAAAGCCCCGGGACATATCCGGGGCCTTGCTTCAAAAAATTAGAAATATTTCAATCCGCTATTCATTTCTCAACTTTTTTTGGAGTGCCAGAGGGTCTCCTTTCCATTCTAATTTGCCTGCATATTGAGAAATGTCTATCGTTTTTGTCTTACCAGGCAATGATGCGATAATTTTTTTAGACTTTTTTTTATCGAGTTCCTTTTTTACAACTATTGTCATGACCTTCCCTTTCACTAAAGTTAGTAAAAATTCTCCGCTGCCAAATAATTCCGGACATAGTCATCAACCCCTTCTTCAAGAGAATAGAAAGCATCGGTATATCCGGCATGCCGTAGCTTTTGCATATTGGCCTCTGTAAAATACTGGTACTTATCCCTGATATCTTCTGGCATATCTATAAACACAATATGGGGCGCCAGGTCAAGCCCGGAAAAAGTGGCTTTAACCAGGTCATTAAAAGTCCTTGCGTTACCGGTACCCAGATTATACAGGCTATTTAAATCCATTGACCATTCAACACCCCCGGATGATCTGGCCTGACCGGTATTCAACATCGCTCCCATTATCCACCCGATCACACTCACCACATCTTTAACATACACAAAGTCACGTAACTGTTCCCCGTCTTTGAATTCTTCTTTATAGCTCCTGAATAATTTTACTGCCCCGTCTTTTTTTATCTGGTTGAATGCATGCCAGATCACGCTCGCCATCCTGTGCTTATGATACTCATTCGGGCCATACACATTAAAGAATTTCAAACCCGACCAGTAAGGGGGATAGTTCTTTTTTGTTTCTGCTTCATCCACTGCCCATTTATCAAATTCATTTTTACTGATGCCATATGGATTGAGTGGTTTCAGTTTTTTGATCACTTCATGGTCATCATTATATCCTAACTCCCCGTCACCATAAGTAGCGGCAGAAGAAGCATAGATCAATGGCACATGGTGTTTTGTGCAATAGTTCCATACACCTTTTGAATACTGCACATTCAGTTCTTCATGAATGGCATAATCAAATTCAGTAGTATCGGTTCTGGCGCCTAAATGAATTACAAGATCAATCCCGGGTTTATTCGTTTCCAGCCAGTCAAATAAATGATACCGTTCAACAATATGTGCATAGGTTTTGGATTCCCAGTTCTTTCTTTTTTCTTCTATACCAAAATCATCTACCAGCACCAGGTTCTCATATCCCGCTTCATTAAGGTACTGCACCATGCAGGAACCGATAAAACCTGCGGCCCCTGTAACAATGATGCTTCTATCGCCTCCCACTAAATCCCCAGCCCCTGCCTGTTCGTGGGGGTGGCCAAAAAAAATATTTTTAATTTCCTCCTGCATTCTTTTTGTTATTTTATTAATTCTACCGGCCGGGGCTTAAGAGGTGTGGTTATGAGCTTTTCAATAGCTGTCTCATACTTCTCTTTCCACTCATGGATATTACCCCAATCCTCTCCATTTACTTCAATATTTCCTCCCGTAACAGTTCCCAATTCAGTTATCGCAATACCTGCTTCTTTTGCTTTCTGCTGTAAGCGTTCTGAATTGGGCTTTGTACATGAAACCACCACCCTTCCCTGCGCCTCACCAAACCAAAACGCATCTTTCCGAATAGGAGATTCTCCTGAAACAGAAAACCCAAGGTTATCTGTGAACCCGCTTTCCAATACAGTGATGGCCAGCCCTCCTTCACTAATATCATGTGCACTTTGTATCAGTTTATCTTTGATGATACCCGCTACGAAATTCTGAACCGCGAGTTCCTCGTCAATGTCAAAATAAGGCGCGGGTGAATATTCTATTTTTTTCAGCTTGTGCAGATATTCTGAAGAAGCAATATCATCCTGCTGCTTACCTATTAAGAAGATTAGGTCACCTGCCTCCTTAAAATTCAATGTCATGCGGTTATCGAAATCATCCAGTATACCCACCATGCCTATGGTTGGAGTAGGATACACAGGGCCATCCGGATTCTGGTTATAGAAACTTACATTCCCACCTGTTACAGGCGTTTTAAACTTGCGGCAGGCATCACCCATTCCCGTTACTGCTTTTACAAACTGGTAATACACTTCAGGATCATACGGGTTACCAAAGTTCAGGCAATTGGTAACGCCTATCGGTTCACCACCACTGCATACGATATTCCTGGCAGCTTCGGCCACTGCTATCATACCGCCTTTATAGGGATCAGCAAAAACATATTTACTGTTACAATCCACTGTAATAGCCAATGCTTTTCCGGTTCCTTTTGCAAGGATGATAGACGCATCACTCGGCGCATTGGTAGAGGCATTGGCAACCCCAACCATACTATCATATTGCGTATACACCCATCGTTTAGAAGCGATATTAGGTACCTGCACCAATTGTTCTGCAACCGACCTGAGATCATTCACATCTTCAACACTGCTCATATCAAAACTGTTGATCTTCGCAAAATATTTCGGTTCACTGTACTCCCTGGTGTATTGCGGCGCACCCCCACCCAATACCAGTTCATACGCAGGAATCTCTGCTTCCAATTCACCATGCATATAAAATTTCAACAGGCCATCATCCGTAACCTGTCCTATTTCACTGCAACTCAGGTCCCATTTTTCAAACACTTTTAATACAGCCGCTTCCTTGCCTCTTTCCACTACCACCAGCATACGTTCCTGGCTCTCGCTTAATAAGAGTTCCCAGGCTTTCATGTTTTTCTGACGGGTAGGAACTTTATCCAGGTCTATCCGCATACCTACCCCACCTTTAGCGCTCATTTCAGCGGTAGAACAAATGATACCTGCGGCACCCATATCCTGCATACCTATTACCGCGCCGGTTTCTATTACCTCGAGACAGGCTTCTAATAATTTCTTTTCCTGAAAAGGATCACCTACCTGCACTGCAGGCAGCTCTTCAGTACTTTCAGCCGTTATATCTGCGGAAGCAAATGAAGCGCCACCAATACCGTCTTTACCCGTAGCGCTACCCACAAAGAATACAGGGTTACCGGTTCCTGCTGCTGTAGCGCTCACCATTTGGCCCACTTTCATGATGCCTACACTCATGGCATTGACAAGAGGATTGGTATGGTAGCAATCCTCAAAATATACTTCACCGCCAACCGTAGGAACGCCAAAACAGTTTCCGTAATGGCCAATGCCATGTACCACCCCGCTTAATAAACGTTGCGTTTTTTTATCTTTCAGGTTACCAAAACGGAGGCTGTTGAGAGAAGCGATGGGCCTGGCGCCCATGGTAAATATATCACGCTGTATTCCACCTACGCCGGTTGCTGCTCCCTGGAAAGGTTCAATAGCGCTTGGGTGATTATGGCTTTCAATTTTGAATACCACGCCGAAACCGTTTCCCATATCCATCAGGCCGGCATTTTCTTCGCCCGCAGCTACCAGCATGCGGCCACCGTCTCTCGGGAGGGTCTTTAACCACTTGATAGAGTTTTTATAACTGCAATGTTCGCTCCACATGCCGCTGAAAGCACATAACTCTGTAAAGTTGGGTACGCGGCCCAGTTTCTGTTTAATCAACTCAAATTCATCTGCTGTTAAGCGCAGTTGTTCGGCGGTTTTGACAGTAATTTCCATGATGCCGCGAAGGTAAGAAAACGGTTTGTGGTTTTTTGTCTTTAGTTTGTGGTTGTAATGTATATGGATAAAAAAATATCAACACCAATTATAAACAACAGACC
>JBKJPR010000115.1:0-4570 GCA_046594275.1 Sediminibacterium sp. | reverse complement strand
CCGGTTGCTGATCGTCTATCTGGTAAGTAAGAAAATACAATTTCTGTTTTGTCTCCTTTCGGATCACTTCTTCATCACTTAATGCGGTCTTTGCTTTTACATCCCAATTGATCATGCGTTTGCCGCGGTAGATCCATCCTTTCTGGTGGAGGTCCACGAATACCCTGATCACCGAACGGTAATATTCCTCATCCATGGTGAAAGAGGTGCGGTCCCAATCCAGACTGCAGCCCAGTTTTTTTAACTGCTGCAGGATGATGCCCCCGTATTTTTCTTTCCACTCCCATGCGTAGCCCAGGAATTCTTCCCTGCTTAATGATGATTTGGTGATACCCCGTTCACGCAGCATCCCCACCACTTTAGCCTCCGTTGCAATTGAGGCATGATCAGTACCCGGTACCCAACAGGCATTTTTTCCCTGCATCCTGGCGCGACGAACAAGGATATCCTGTATAGAATTGTTTAAACAGTGTCCCATGTGAAGGACCCCCGTTACATTAGGCGGCGGTATCACGATCGTATAAGGTTCCCTTTCATCAGGTTTGCTGTTGAAATAGCCCTTATCAAGCCAATGTTTGTACCATTTGGCTTCCACTTCATTGGGAATATAGTTCTTACTTAGTTCCATGATTATACTTAATGCTTACTGCGCAATGCAAAGCAGGAAATGCGAAGTATAAGACTTTGCATTCAGCTTTAAGCATGTGGCATTCAGCCTAAAAGAGTGCAAAAGTAAGGAAAAGGCTTCTTAAGCAAAAGCCTGGGCGGGAAGAAGGTTTACCAGGTAAGAATTTGACCCGATCTTTCAAATACCGAGCTGGAAAAAACAGACATCGGTTCAACTTCTTCGGCTGAACTTGTGGCAGTACTACCAGCATTTGCAGAGAGGCATAAAGCACTGCAGCTTTTTTTTACCTTATTACCGATATTCTTAGCCGCAGTACCGGCAGTATAACTACAGCCATATAGTGAAGCGATCAGTAAAAAAATAAAAATATATTTCATAAGCGATTTGTTGCCCTTACCGTTAATCATAGCTAACGTTTGTTTATATAAAAAGTTACAGAGCCAGGCAATTTTTCCTTCCTACCCTCTAAAAAGAACCTCCTAACGTCTCACAACTCCAAACTCCAAACTCCTAACTCCTAACTCCTAACTAAATCAGTCTCCCCTTTCTTTAGTTTATTACAGTTTTTACGTTTTTTCTTCTAAAACCTTATTAGTACCGCACAAAAATCTGCATTCCCCTATATAAACAGGCGGGCAGGTATATTTTTGAAGAACCGGTTAGTTACCTGATCTTCCTTTCCATTCAAAATAAGAGATAATGACCACAACAAAGATGATAATAGCTACAATGGTTGCATTGCGGGCATTTTCGCTTAGGTGAAAATGATGGTTTGACTTTTCCATAAACATTAGTTTAACGGTAAACAAACATGGAAAAAAGCCTTTTCAGAGATAAGGCCGGACTGTAAAATAATACCAGGCAGGGAGCTAAATAGTTATTAATGGAAAAATAAGCTTTATTTTCCGATTTTGCAGCCAGATATTATGCACATGCAGTATGCCATTGTAGATATAGAGACCACGGGTGGATTCCCCCAACAGCACGGTATCACTGAGATAGCTATTGTATTGCATAATGGTACAGAAGTAGAAGGTAAATATGAAACGCTGGTCAACCCGCACCAGCCCATACCGCCATTTGTTGCCAACATGACGGGTATATCCGATGCCATGGTGGCTGTGGCCCCCTCCTTCTGGGAAGTGGCGCCGTATATCTATAATTTACTGAAAGACAGGGTCTTTGTGGCCCATAATGTAAATTTCGATTTTTCTTTTGTAAAACACCATTTGCAGCAGGCGGGATTCTCCTTACAAACCCAAAAACTCTGCACCATCCGCCTCAGCCGAAAAGTGTTTCCGGGGTTCCGTAAGTACGGATTAGGGCATTTGTGCAGGGAACTGGGGATCAGAATAGAGAACCGTCACCGCGCCGGAGGAGATGCACTGGCCACCACCCAGGTACTGGACCTGGTTTTGCAGAACAATGGCCTCCTGCTTATCAAGGAAATGCTGAAAAAAGATAACAGGAGCCAGTTGTTACCGCCCAATCTTGCTGAGGAACAGGTAAAACTGCTACCGGAAGAGCCAGGTGTTTATTATTTTCATGATGTAAAAGATAAGGTGATCTATGTAGGCAAGGCGAAGAACCTGAAAAAAAGAGTGGTTAGTCATTTTACCGGACTGGATACATCCCAAAAAAGACAGGAATTCCTGCGTAAGATTCATATGGTATCTCACACGGTTTGTCCTACTGAATTTATTGCCTGCTTACTGGAGAGCGTAGAAATCAAACGCCTTTGGCCCATCCATAACAAGAGCCAAAAAAGATATGAGCAGTTATGGGGAATTTATTTGTTCGAAGACAGTAAAGGGTACCAGCGCCTGGCTATTGATAAAAAGCGGAAATATTCTTCACCGGTGGCTTCTTTTTCTTTGCTGGTGGATGCGCACCGCCTCTTGTGGAAACTGGTAAAAGAATTTGAGTTGCACCCGGCACTTTGCTTTTTAGATAATACCACTGCGTTGGATCTGCCAGAGCCATCGGTTTATAACTGTTCTGTGCAAGCAGCCCTCGTTTGGGTGCATGCGCAAAATGAAACTTTCCTGATACGTGATAAAGAAGGTTGTGTACTGGTGGAAAAAGGCAGGTTTTATGGCATGGGACAGATTTCCGAGTCGGTTGATCTTTCAATCCTTTCAAATATCAAAACACAACTTATCGAATATCCTGAAAATGAAGTGATGCGATCTATGATCCGGAATTTCGCAGAAAAATATCCGGGAAAGGTTGTGAAAATAGCGTCTTAGAGGTCTGTTGTTTGTGGTCTGTTGTTTGTGGTTCCTTTGGTTAGAATTCAACTCCTGATATTAGCGACGTATTAAAAAAAATAAAAATTTCCCATTACCCAATTTCAAAATTCCCCTATCTTGTTTGCACAAATAAAAAATATGAAGCAGATTTTTATAATAGCAGTTTTCAGCCTTGGTCTACTCGGCGTTAATGCGCAGAACAAAGTCAACCCTGTCATCAAACATTTTGGAACTGTAAGTGAAGTCCCTTTCGCAGTTGAGAAACCCGATCCGAAAATAGACTATAAGATTGTAGTGGAAGTGGCTTCTAACCATGAGAAGCCAGAGACCGTTCATGAATTTTTTGAAAAAGTGGCTGCCATTGTAAACCTGCATGCCCTGGGTGGGGTGCCTGCCAATAAACTGCATGTGGTAATGGTGATACATGGACCCGCCGGGCAGTTCATCGTGAATAATGCAGCGTACCAGAAAAAATTCGGGATCGATAATCCGAACCTCCCACTGTTCACTGCTTTGCGCGAAGCAGGAGTGAAGATGTTTGTATGCGGACAAACCTTATTGAAAAGAAATATTGACCATCAAACTGTTGCACCTGAAATAAAGGTGGCGTTATCTGCTATTACTACCCTTACTACTTACCAGTTGAAAGGATATGCATTGCTTAAATACTAAATAATACTGCGCTCTTGCACCTTTCTGTGCCCCCCTGTCCGTTGTGAAGTTGTGGTTATTTTTTTTGAACCACAGAAGCACAGCGAAACACAGCGGAAGAAATAATAGCGTGTCTACGCTAAGTTATTTTAACGAAATATAACTCCTTAGGTTCGCGCCTACACAGCTTTTATAAAGCATTTTCCGCATTTACTTTCTCCGGTGGGTCTCTCGGAGAGGACTCGCCGGTTAGGATTGCAAAACATTCATTTCACCGGAATCAACTTGAGAAGAGCCTGATGAATCATTTATTTGCGCGATAATTTGTAATACTTTATTGCTGTGTCTTTCTAAACGGCGAGTCCCCGTTGGGAGACTCACCGAAGAAGAAAATACATAAACCATTTTCTCCGCGGTTTTCCTCTGCTTCTCTTCGGCTCCGCGGTAAAAAAAAACCGCGTACGGCAACACGCAGAGAGAAATAATACCAGTTAAACTTTAAAGCCACACTTTAATTATGAGTAGTTAAAAGTCAGTACTGAATCTTATCAACATTAACTATTCGCCCCTCACCACTCACATAACATTAGGGTAATTTTAAAGTCTATTTGGTATAAGTAAACAATAGATTTCTATTGAATATTCTTTTCAATAGGAACGTTTAATAGTCGGCATTCACCCCCACATAATTCAACGGAGTGATCGCTTTCAATTCTTTTTTTATGGATGCATTGACTTTGAGTGTGCCAATAAAATCATGGATAACTTTCTTATTTATTTTATCATTACCCCGGGTCAGGTCTTTCAATGCCTCATAAGGGTTGGGATAATTTTCCCGCCGCAGGATGGTTTGTATGGCTTCCGCCACTACTGCCCAGTTATTTTCAAGGTCCTCTTTCAGTTTTGCTTCATTCAATACCAGTTTGTCCAGCCCTTTTTCTAATGATTTCAGTGCGATGGCGGTATGGGCAATGGGTACGCCGATATTGCGAAGTACGGTTGAATCCGTCAGGTCGCGCTGGAGGCGGCTGAGCGGGAG
>JBKJPR010000094.1:0-2822 GCA_046594275.1 Sediminibacterium sp. | reverse complement strand
GGAACCAATGTTCACCTTCCCGGTAATATGGTTAAAAGTAGTCCTGGCGACTGGAAACTGGATAAGGCACACTCAAGTGTATTATGGCAAACCAATTATGTAGGCGCAGCCGGATTACTTACCGGCCGCTTTAACCAGTTTGGAATGCATGATGTTACCACTCCCAAGATGTTAAGTTATGTAGCAGCGGGTCAGCCGCTTCTCGATAGTTCATGGGCATTTTATGAGAATGAGCCAGGTAAGACCTATTTCAATGGGTATGTACAGATTAACACCTCCAATACCGGTGAACCGGGAAGAGATGCCGGTTGTAATATCAGTGCAATGGGCACCACAGCTATCGTTGCCGGAACCCAAAACCTGACAGTTAGCAATATTGCCATGATCAAGACCACTAAAGTGGAAATTGATCCCCTCAGTGCGGATTATATTGTAACACTAAACCTTACCTGGCAAGGTAAACTGGCCGCACCGTTATCCAAATCTGTTGTAGGGAAACTGAAATATGTCAAGAGGGCTACTATTGGCGCCGGTACTACTTCTGCTTATGATGTATTCGGATTACAATTATTCTTTCAGCTTAACTGCCGGGATTTCGGTATCGTAAGTACCAGTATATCAGATAAAATTGAAGTGGAATGCAACATGAATTTCAATAACAAGTAATCACTGAAAAAACAATATCATGAAACGATTCTTATTATATGCCGGACTGGTTTTGGCTGTTGGGTTGAGTACAACGGGTTGTTACAGGGATGTTATCCTGCCCGATGCTGCTATTGACCCGGATGCCCCCCCTCTGGCGGTTAGTTTTACAACAGATCTCGCCCCGCTGTTCAATACAAAATGTGCTTTGTCGGGATGCCATGTATCCGGCGCGCATAAGCCTTATTTGGCTGCCGATATATCATACCAGCAAATTGTAAATGGCGGTTTTGTGAATACCCTCCTTTCCAAGGAAAGTATTCTTTATAAAAAGATAAACGGCGAAATGAAAGAATATATTCCTTCTGCAACAGACAGGCAGAAAGTGTATGACTGGATAAGAAATGGCGCACCGAATAATTAAGTGACTTTTTAAAAAAATAAACCAAATGAAAAGTATTAATAATAATATAAAAAGGCGGCTGGTATTCGGTGTTTTTCTCCTGTTTTGCCTGTTTGCGCTGAATCAAAAGGGTTTAGCCCAGGATGACAGCAGCGCTGCTGTCACTGTTACGCAAGCGAAACCTAAGGTTAAACCTGCTAAAAATACGTTCGCAAGTGTCTGGATCATCGATAACCAAACGGTGATGGTTCCTGTAAAAGGGACATTGGAAATGGATATTATGCACCGGTTTGGGTCGATCAATAAAGGATACAGGGATTTCTGGGGCTTTTTTGCACCTTCCAACATCAGGTTAGGGGTAAGTTATGCACCGATAAAGAATCTTTTTGTGGGCGTTGGTATCACCAAAAGCAATATGTTATGGGATCTGAGCGCCAAATACAGTATCATCACCCAGACAAAAGGCAAATACCCTGTAAGTATATCTTACTATGCTAATGTTGCTTATGATACCAGAGAGGATGCCGATAAAAGCCTGTTTAAATATGCCACCCAGCGCTATTCCTATTTTAACCAGTTGCTGATTGCCAGGAAGTTTACTGAAAAGCTTTCCATACAGATTGCTCCCAGTATTTCGCACCAGAATTCTGTAAACGGGTATTACACCAAGAATGACAGCACCGGCAAAGAGATCTTTCAAGACATGAAGTTTGATCATATAGCTCTTGCAGTATCAGCAAGGTACAAGATGACCAATGTAACGTCATTGATGGTTAATTATGACCAGCCTATTACCAAACATCCAACCCGAAACCCTGATCCTAATCTTTCGTTTGGGGTGGAGTTTAATACCAGCGGGCACAGTTTCCAGTTATTTTTTACCAATTACTTCTTACTGAGTCCGCAGCGTAATAATCTCTATAATACAAACAGTCCGTTTAATTATACTAATAATGTAACCGGTACAAAAGTGGAAGGGGGCCAATACCTGATCGGATTTAATATTACCCGGTTGTGGAACTAATGATAACCTGATGGTATTTGTTTGAGAAATGATACAATCCTTATTTAAAAGGTCCTTTAATGTAAAATGTTAGAGGATCTTTTTATAACAAACTGTGCCTGAAGAAAACCGGAAGTAGTGCATTAGCTGGGTAAATGGAACAATATGAAAAACAATTTGTCCCATACTGATTGATATCATGAATATAGATGGGGAGTTGGGTTTTTATTTTAATATGTAATGGATACTCCCATGAATACCACGGTAATCTCATTTCATAATTACCCTATGAACATCAATACCCTCTGTTCAAACCCTGTTATAGAAAAAACACTTTAAGGAACCATTTGCAGGTGCTGATAACTGATTTAACCATTTCAGTAATTTGGACCCATCAAAAATGAAAGGATAAGGCTTTTGTTCACTTTCCTCTGTAGTCACATTCCCGGTATTTTCGTGTCAGGCCGTTTTACGGTTACACACTTAGCGCATTAAAAACCTGGCCAGGGCCCAAAAAAACACTCTTGACTGGCATGAAAAAGGTTTATAAATTATCCGGCGCAACTTATCCTGATATCAATCATAAATGGTGTTGATGAATGTCATGCAATTGTAAAAAAGATATAAATAAATTGCATGTATACTTATGAAATATTTTTATACTATTTAAATCTAGTTTTATGAAACTTTTACAAACAAAATACGTATGGGTAATTACATCCATTATATTGGCTGTTGGTTATGTAGTAAGCTGTACAAAAGGCAACCAGG
>JBKJPR010000080.1:0-3785 GCA_046594275.1 Sediminibacterium sp. | reverse complement strand
TGGCCAAACAGTGAGAACTGAAGCGCTGCACTTTTTCCCAACTCTATACGGTAGTTGACATTACCGATCACGCGGTTTTGTATTTCATTATCACTACGTGAGATATCGGTCTGGTTATTTCCTCTCACACTCTGTATAGCTGTCCATGAGCTAAATGCAATAGAACCCGGAGACATATAATCACGTGCCTTTGTATAAGTATAAGCTACCATCCAGCCTAACCCTTTTGCTTTGGTTGGTTTTTCTATTTTAATAGTAGCAGCAACAGAGCCACCCAAAGGACCGCTTTCCATCACTGTAGCATCGCTTATTTTTGGGTTGATACGGATCGCGTTATTCAATGCAGAACCTGATAATCCAACACCTCCAAAGCGGGGCCTGTTGTCAGGACCATTAAAGGTAGCGGCAGAAGGTCTCAGGTTGGCGTTGTAGTAATTTATATTAGATAAGCTTTGTGTGAAAATGACTTCGCCGGTTGCAATGATGTCGCTGTATAACTTCTGGTCAATCGCCAGGTTAGAGCGAAATACCTGTGGGAAGCGAAAATTTTCTTCAGTAGTTGCGATATTATAAGAAGAAGCAGGTACGCCTGGTGAAGGTGCAAAACTTGGATAACTGGCTGGTGTACCGGGTTTGAATGGGTAGGCAGCAGTATTATTAAGATTCACACCACCATTTAAAACACCATTGTTGCCTACCTGGTTGCTGATGAATACAAAAGAAGGACGACCGGTAAATAAACCAACCCCACCACGTACTTGTGTGGTTTTATCTCCTTTGATATCATAGTTGAAACCAATTCTGGGGCTGATCATCAGTTTGGGACTTGGTAATGTAGAGGTACTCAGTTTGGTACTGGCCAGGTTATTATCTATAAAGCTGAAGCCATCTACTTCTGCATTAGCATAGCCTGAACCAGAGAAGTAAGGAACCTCGAGGCGGACTCCATAGGTGAGGTTAAAATTAGACTCCAGATTTATTTCATCCTGAATATAGGCGGCAATATTTCTTGCTTTTGTAGTAACCAGCCAGGGACCACCACCGGGAAGGTTGCTGAAGTTGGCGCGGTAATTTCTCATATATACCGGGCTGAAGGTAGCATTGGGATTGGATAAGAATCCATTGGCAGCGGTATAAAAATCAGTCAGGTTATTAAAAGTGTAGATACCGTTGATCAATGGAGTGAAACCATTGGTAAAGGTAAAACTTTCGTATGCTACGCCTGCACTAAGCGTATGTTTACCGAGGTAAGCAGTCAGGTTATCGCTGAACTGCCAGGTATCTGTGTTCAAGAGGTTATTCGGCGTAAAAGGATCATTACCGAATGAGATATAATTTAAGCTCTGGCCGGTTTGCGTACTTGAGGGAGCAGAGGTTCCTGAAGTCGGAACGTCAGTCAGCGGGCTACTACCATCCTGTATATCTACCAGTGGGAAATTGCCACCTTTTAAACCCCTGAAATCCCTGTTGGCAGTATAACCAAAAGTCAATTCATTGCTGATCTTATTGCTTAAACGGCTGTTCAACTGGGCAATTACACCATAAATATTGTTATTGACTTCATAAGCGGAGTTAGCAAATGCCATAGAGTTAAGACTTCCCCTGTTACCATTGGTGGTATTACTGCTGCTCACGGGCACATCTCTTTTTGACTGCAGCAGGTTTCCGCGTATGCTCAACTTATGTTTGTCGTTAACGTTCCAATCTATACGTGCTACTGCTTTATCACTTTTGGTTACAAAAGGGTAACCCTGGTAAGGGCCCACATCATAGTTGAATTTTGATTTCAGGAAAGCAGACAGGGTTTCCAGGTCTGAAACTTTAACGCGGGTAATATTACCACTTATGGGACTAGCGCCATTGCTTGCATCTGCTGTAAACAGGCTACCTACGTCGTTTCTTCTTTCACCTTCATAGTTAAGGAAGTAAAATAATTTATTTTTGATGATGGCTCCTCCAAAACTGGCGCCAAACTGTTTTACATCGAAAGCGTTAGTTACCACATCCTGCTTACCATCTGTACCTGCTTTGGTGCCCACAAAACCTTCGTTACGTCGATTGTAAAAACCGGTTCCGTGAATAGTGTTTGTACCGCTTTTGGTAATTGCACTAATGCTTGCACCAGTAAATCCGGATTCCCTCAAATTGTAAGGCGAAACATTAATTTGTATTTCCTGTATTGCATCCAAGGAAATAGGGGCAGAGTTGGTTTGACCGCCATTTAATGGACTTAACCCAAATGAGTTATTAAAAATGGAACCATCCAGTGTAAAGTTAATCGCACGGTTATCCTGCCCTGCAAATGATAAACCATTTGATTGAGGAACCAAACGTGTAAGGTCGGTAATATTCCGGTTGATCGTCGGTAAAGAACCTATTAAGCGGGAGTTGATATTAGTAGAAGCACCTTTTCTGTCTTTAGAGATCAATGCGGCTCTTCTGTTTGCTACGCCACTAACAGTCACTTCCTGTAATTGTGCCGAATTATCAGATAAAGTGACGTCAATCACAGAAGGGTCACCCAATTGTATGACTTGATCAGTTATCACTTCCGTTTTAAGGCCTACATAGCTGATGGTGATACGGTACGGGCCGCCTACACGCAGCGCAGGAAGATTAAACCTTCCTGAACTAACCGAAACTGTTTTGTACTGAGTTCCTGAGGGTTCGTGTACCGCTATTACAGAAGCACCCGCCAATGGTAAACCTTTCGTATCTTTTACACTTCCGGTAATGGAACCACCGGTAACCTGTGACATTGATGCCACTGTTATCAGCAAAGCTGGCAGCATCAAGGAAAATCGCTTTAGAATTCGCATAAACGCATAGTTTTAGATTCTGCAAATATGCTACTTAAACATCGTTTCTGTACCTGACTTTCCAAATTAATGTTAAATTAATACGATGCCTGTTACCAAATGTTGATTAATTGGTGATAAAACCGTGATTTTCCGTACCTAAAATAAAGCGGAAAAGTTGTCAGCTACCTTCCGGCAGCGTTATTGGTTATCAATGTATACGAATCAGGGGTTAAACCATCCCTCTATAGTTATTTGAGGGAGTGTAAGGTTTCAATAAAAGAAGGACAAGAGAAAAGAAGAAAAAAAGAAGCTCTTTGCCTCTTTTTCTTCTGTCCTTCTCTTATTGCAACAGCATTTGAGAATGCTACTATTTCGTACGACTAATTTCGCCTCAACTGCCCGTCCGTTCAGGCGGGGATCAGTGTATAGATTTTATCAGTGTGAATCCTGACAAAAAATAATCAACCGTTACCCCCTGATTGGTATAATGTATTATAATTAATCAGAATGTAAGCCTTATTCCCAGGCGACAATTCCACCGCGAACTATAGGCCGGTGTAGAACTGGCGCTGACAGCCCAGGGTGGGGATAAAAGCAGTTCGGGGTTGAAACGGTATTGGGGTGTCGGGTCAACATTGGCTATATACCCCGCAAATTCTATCAGCCGAAAATGATCATTGGGCTGAAAATACCTGTGCCCCCAATTCCTGTTCACGAGATTTGTAAAATTTAAAATATCACAACTGAATTGAACACGGTAATTTTTGGTTCCCATCTTTATACGGATATCCTGCTTGATCTTCAGATCTATCACCTGTGTAAATGGAGTGCGGCTTCCATTTCTTTCTGCATACATTCCGCGGTGGTTTTTTAAATACCCATCCTGCTGAATATACAGTTCCAATGCTTCTTTCTGTTCTTGCGGTGTATAAGTTATTCCACTAACTGTATGGGGAAGGAAAATCATTCCCGCAAGATCAGAAG
>JBKJPR010000057.1:0-2574 GCA_046594275.1 Sediminibacterium sp. | reverse complement strand
TAAAGACTCTTCGTATCTGCCCGCGTCTACTTTTAAGATAGTGAATACTTTGATCGGGATTGAAACAGGAAGGATCGTTAATGAGAAAATGGTAATCAAATGGGATGGGGTCTTGCGTATATTTCCGAATGGAGATACAGCCGCCGCCTGGAATAAAGACCTTACTGCCGCTGAAGCTTTTAAAGCATCATCAGTGCCTTATTTCCAGGAAGTCGCGAGAAGGATTGGGAAAGATACCATGCAATACTGGCTCGACAGTTTGAAATACGGTACTCATAAGATCACCACCCGGATTGATTCTTTCTGGCTGGACAATTCCCTCAAAATAACCCCTGATGAAGAAATGGGACTGGTGAAAAGATTGTATTTCGGCCAGTTGCCTTTCCAGAAAAGAACGCAGGATATTGTTAAAAAAATGATGCTGCAGGAAGACAACGCTAATTACAAACTCAGTTATAAGACCGGTTGGGGTTTCCGGGAAAATGGAAACGCCCTCGGGTGGATTGTAGGCTGGATAGAGGAGAACCGGCATCCTTATTTCTTCGTTTTGAATGTAGAAGGTAATCCTCAAGCCAAAATGGGTTCGTTGCGGTTAAATATTCTGAAAGCCATCCTGAAGCAGCAGGGCTTTCTGGAAGGGAAACGCTAACCTGCAATTTTTCTTTATCTTTCTACAAAGCTTTCTGAACCCCAGATACAAGCGTTTATTAACGAAATTGTTCAGGGATATCAACCTGATTAGGTCTATCTTTTTTGCATCCTATCCAACGCATGCTGCTTCAAGGGATAGTGATGTTGACCTTTTTATTGTCAAATCAACAAAAATCTGGGGAAGATCAAGATGAGCCTGATTTGACAGATGCAGGAAATTACCCTTGAAATGTATCGCCCTTAAAAAGTTCAAACTGATTTAGGACGATACATTATTTCCCTTAACTAGCAAAACAATACCCGCACCCCTTCTCCTGCGCCCTGCCAATGGCCCATAAACCAGATGGCACAAGATTTACACCAGGTAAAATGCCGGATACAAAATCTTTTTTCACTTCTGCGCCATCAAGGTTCATCTTTTCGGCAATACCATAACCTTTTACGGTTAAAGCCATATCACAAACACAAAAAATAACGCCGCTGTTCTGTAATTCATTAATTCCAATAGGCACAGGGCCAATTCCAGGCACTTTGAATTCTCCATCTTTCGGTTGCCAGAATGGATTGCGCAATGCCGGTTTACCGGTACGGTGATCATCAATACCAAAAGCTTCACCAAATTTATACTTCGCCCATAACCTGTCTTCCAGGGCATAGGGGATAGCATTGTGGCGTAAAACAACTACCGAATTACTTTCTTTTTCAGGCGTACCGGTAGCCTGGTTGGTTAATAAAAAAACTTTTGGCCAGGCAAATGGAAAAATCCCATGTGGCTGCGTAACATCAAACACCATTTTATGTTTGCCGTTTAATTTGCCAAGCCAGTCATCGGGCACGGGTATTGAACTTCCGGCGGCCTGTAATTCGGCTGGTCCGGCAAGAAATGAAACACCCATAACACCTGCTAATTTGGTCAAAAAGCTACGCCTGGGATTGTTGGAAGAAATACTGGTTTTTTGCATACGTATGGATTTTAGTGGTTAAGAATAACGTGTTGTAGAAAATTAAATAATATTCTTTGAAATGCAAGCGTTAAAACCATCTTATTCCCCACAGTTGCTGCTTACTGGTGTATCTTTATTAGTTAGTTTTGTTATTCATTTTCCCTTTATGCAGCTGTATTGTAATACCCTCTCAGCCTATAAACGTTTGCTAACCAGAGAAGTAAGTGTTGGTGGCCTTTTGCTCGGTAATGGCCATCCCATCCGCCTGCAAACCATGACTACCACAGATACCATGGATACGCAGGCCACGGTTGAACAAAGTATCCGCTGCATAGAAGCCGGGGCAGAACTGGTTCGAATTACGGCACCGAGTAAAAAAGAAGCGGAAAACCTGCTCAATATCAAAAACGAATTAAGAAAGAGAGGGTATACCACACCACTGGTTGCCGATATCCATTTTACACCCAATGCCGCAGAAATTGCTGCAAGGATCATTGAAAAAGTAAGGGTGAATCCCGGCAATTATGTAGATAAGAAAAAATTTGAACAGATTGATTATACCGATGCGGAATACCTGGAAGAAATTGAACGGATACGTGAACGTTTTACACCGCTGGTAAAAATCTGTAAAGAATACGGAACCGCCATGCGCATTGGTACGAATCATGGTTCGCTCAGCGACCGTATCATGAGTCGCTATGGCGATACACCGATTGGTATGGTAGAGAGTGCGATGGAATTCCTGCGCATCGCAAGAGGCGAAAGCTATCACAATATTGTTCTGAGCATGAAGTCCAGTAACCCGCAGGTAATGGTTCATGCATACCGCTTACTTATCCAGCAAATGGATGCGGAATTCGGGGAATGTTATCCTTTGCATTTAGGCGTTACGGAAGCGGGTGATGGAGAAGATGGCCGGGTAAAAAGCGCTGCCGGTATCGGCACTTTATTAGAAGATGGTATTGGCGATACCGTGCGG
>JBKJPR010000392.1:0-2684 GCA_046594275.1 Sediminibacterium sp. | reverse complement strand
GAATTTTAAAATATGATAAGGTTTGATAGGATCTGGATAATAAAATTATACTATTATCCTAAAACATACACAAAAACCTAAACACATCTTTGCTTAAATTTGGATTAAATATCCCTCAATGAAACGAATCGTGATGCTTGCCTGCACCTGTGCATTGGTATATACTTCCCAGGCCCAGACCGTTCCTGATCCCAAAAAAGATATAAATACCGTAGTCAGCATTTCCAATGCAGATTACAATATGGGTAAGATCAGCGCCGGTAAACCGCTTGAATATAACCTGGTCATAAAAAATATAAGCAAAGACACTGTTGTATTGCAGGATGTAAGAGTGGGATGTGGCTGTACCAGCCCCAAATTTAAAGCGGGTGAAGCACTGTTCCCGGGTAAATCAACATTCATTACCCTGGGGTTCAATGGTGGCGCAAACGGTGAGTTCACAAAAACCGCAGATATTATTTTCAGCGGCGGGCTGTCTAAACAGGTTAAATTTTATGGGGTGGCGGTAATTGCGGATTCAACTGCAGCTCCTGTCTATAATAATTGACGCATGCCAGATAAACTATCTCATTTAAAAGGTAGCTGACATACAAAAGCCATCCTTTCGGGATGGCTTTTGAAGCAATTTTTTTTGCGGATCAGAACCTTTCTAGTTTTGAAAAGAAGAAATCACCCTCAATCGCTGCATTCTCATCACTATCGCTGCCATGAACGGCATTTTCGCCTACAGAAGCGGCAAATAACTTACGAATGGTACCTTCTTCGGCCTGGGCAGGATTGGTGGCGCCGATCAGTTTCCTGAAATCCGCTACGGCATTCTGTTTTTCGAGAATAGCGGCTATAATAGGCCCGCTGCTCATAAAATCCACTAATTCGCCATAAAAAGGCCTTTCCCTGTGGATATCATAAAATAAGCCTGCCTGTTCATTGGTTAGTTTGGCCCATTTCATGGCTTTTACAGTAAAGCCCGCTTTGATGATCTGGTCTAAAATGGCGCCGGTATGGCCTTTTTGGGTTGCATCCGGTTTAATCATGGTAAATGTTCTGTTGCTCATAAATATGGTAAAATTTCGGCGGCAAAAGTAAGGATAAGGCGCCCGTTTCACAGATAATATCCGCTGAATTTTGTTAAACCTCCATAATTGATTTGATAGAATAGCAGGGAAACCGCAATTTTGCCGCCTTATATGCAGCCGATCGACTTATTTTACCCACAGCTTAGTTCGCCAGCCAAAGTGGTTATTACCATGCACCAAAAGCCGGATGGAGATGCCATGGGGTCAGCTTTGGGACTCTATCATTTTCTTACGGCTCTTGGCCATGAGGCGGTTGTGATCTCACCTACTAACTGGGCCGATTTCCTGGATTGGATGCCGGGCGTTAAGCAGGTCATTGACTTTGAGCAACAGAAGGAAAAGGGCAAAAACATCATTTCCGAAGCAGGGGTAATCTTTTGCCTTGATTTCAATATACTCCACCGCACAAAGAACATGGAACTGCCTTTAACAAATGCCGCCTGCACCAAGATCCTGATTGACCATCATGAACAACCCCAGGAAGCGGCTTTTACCTATGGTATCAGCAATACGGCCAAAAGTTCCACCTGCGAAATGGTGTATGATTTTATTGTTGAGTCGGGTAATGCCAATATCCTTAATCAAAATATGGCTGAATGCCTTTATACAGGTGTTATGACCGATACCGGTTCATTCCGTTTCCCGGCAACCTCTGCCTCTGTACATAGGATGGTGGCTCATTTAAAGGATGTGGGGCTGAAACATACCAGGGTACACGATTTTATCTATGATAATTTTCTCGAGAACCGCCTTCGCTTCATTGGCTATGCGCTGGTGAACAGGATGGAAGTATTGTATGAATACAATACCTCGCTGATGTATGTGACCAAAGCCGACCTGCAGCGGTACAATATCAAAACAGGGGATACTGAGGGACTGGTGAATTATTTATTAACGATACAAGGCATTAAATTCGGAGCTTTGGTGATAGACAGGGATGAGGAACGAAAATGGAGTTTCAGGAGTAAGGGTGAATTCGATGTGAATACTTTTGCCCGCAAACATTTTGAAGGCGGTGGCCATGTGAATGCAGCCGGTGGCAGAAGCAGCGACAGCCTGGAAGCTACCATTCAAAAATTTAAAATGGTTATACAGGAATATCAAAATCAATTACAATAAACAATTATGATGAGAACAATCACCACACTTTTAGTAGCTATCGTATTGCTTGCAAGCTGTAACCAATATGAAAAAACACCTTCAGGTCTATCTTATAAGATCACCAAAGGTGGCAGTAAAGAAAAATTAAGACAGGGACAGTTCGTAAAATTCAACATCGAATACAAGGTTCCGCCAAAGGATTCGGTTCTTACTTCTTCTTATGACCATATACCTGCTTACCTGGTAATTGATACCGCCAGACCCAACAAACACAGTTTTCTCGAAATCATTACCCAATGTGCACCCGGTGATAAAATTGATTTTGTGATGAACGTGGATACCCTGAAAAAACTGGGTATGATCGAGTATAACAATGTCTTTCATGCAAGGGATATGATCAAGGGTCGTGTGGAGATATTGAAAACTTTTGCCGACCAGACAGCAGCGTCAGCCGATCTCCAGAAGGAACAGGACCTTGAAAAAGCAAGAGAGGTTAAAGCCGTACAG